>CBHCMH010000007.1:0-17479 GCA_965974445.1 uncultured Rhizorhapis sp. | reverse complement strand
CGACCTCACCCATGAGCGTGTCGATCTTTCGCGCGGAAGCAACGCCGGTCCGGGTCAGCGCTCCGGCCAGAATCGCCGCAATGGTCCAGACCAGATCGGCATAGATCTCCGCAGGCACGTCCGCGCGCACCAGAACAAATTCCTGATCGGGCTCCGCCCAGCGATTTTCCGTCAAAAACAGCGCGAGCGCGGCGTCGGCGATGGCGCGATCGGGATCGTCCAGCAGCCAGGACAAATCCGTTTCGGCGGGTCCGTCAGGCGTCAGACTGCCACCCTTGCGCGCCAATATGGATATGCTGGCGCGGTGGCGCATATGTGCGACCAGTTCGGGACCGGCAAGATTGGGGTGAAGCTGGATCGCGCGCCAGCTATAGCCATGGCCCAGCGTATCGACCGCATCGGGCAGAAGCGGCGCGACCTCAGCCGCTTTTGCCCGCAGGCCGAACATCATCCCGGTTTCCACGGTTGTAACCGCTCCTTCAAGATGACGGCGCATCTCCGTAACCATGGCATCCGGCATTTTCCGGTCGTTGGCCCTGAACAGGTCCGTCAGGTCCAGCATGTGCCGCGTCAGATGGGCGGCATCATGCCCGCCGGGCGCAAAAACGCCGGTCGAACGGGCGGATGCTCCTCCATCCGGCTGGTGATTGCGGGCAGTCATAGTGCCAATATAGGGGTGTGTGGTTAATTTGCGCTAAACCGCACGGTGCTATTTCGAGGGATCATTTGTCTTTTGCGAGGCTTTCCATCGGCTTCACGGCAGTAAGGATCAGCATCGCCATGGAACCCAGCGTGTACAACAGGACGAAGGTGAAGCCCAGTTCAAGATTACCCGCCAATCTGCACAGGAGCAGCAGGACCAACGCGGACGCCAGGCTGCACAAAGTCCAGGCGCTGCGTCCCTGTGTCTTGCCGGTCCGAATCGCCAGTTCCACGATCAGGAGGGCACAGGCGAGATAGATGCCCATAAAGCGTTCACCCCCCGCGTCGGCCAGCCAGCCGCTGCCCAGCACGGCAACGCCCCACAGGACCAGCGCGGGGCATAAATAGCTTGTCCAGCCCGGCCCGCCCGGCCTCCGCACGACCCTCGCCATGGCATCCGCCATATATTCGGCGCCAAGCGTCACAAGGAACAGCAGCAATGCGGGCCAGGTGATGCCGTAAGTGGCCATGATGACGGCAATCGCCGCCAGCGCTGCGGCCGACGCCCGCACGGGTGAGGGCTCCACCTGCTGCCGCAGCAGCATCGGCACGAACCGTTCGGCCAACGGATGGAAGATATATCGCTCACCCCAACCCTGACCGGTCTCTTGCCGCGATCCGGCGGGAAGAAAATGCTGTTCGGCCGTATCCGCCGCCGCTTGCGAACGGATAAGCCCCACCTCTCCCTTCGACAGCGCCTCATCGCCCACCAGAATGCGATCGCCCCCCGCCTGCACCGCATAGCGGAGCAGCGTTGATTGGAGATCCCAGTCAGCGAGATCATCCAGCGTCCGGAGCGTTTCCATAAGCTGATCGTAGCTGAGGCGAGCAAGCCCGGCCCATCGGTGGCGAGCATCGATGCGCTCGAACTGATCCTGCGTGAGATGATCATTGATGACCAGCAGCGTCGGCGCGCCCCGGCGCGCCATTTCCGAGTAGCAGGATTGCGCTGCGACAATGCCGTCGCCGACCAGCAGAATGTCGGTCCCGGGCGGGACCGTCTGACGAAGCTCCGCCGGACTGCGAACCAGTGCGACGTTGATGCCGTCCGCGACCAGCCTGTCGACCGAACGCGAGAGGGTGGGCGTGACCGTGCCGACATGGACCGAAATGTGGCCGGCGCCCGCTTCGGCGGCTTGCCGCGCCTGATATTCTACCAGCGTCTGTCCGGCAAAGATCAACGTCGCCCGCAGCGGCCCGTCGTCGTGCCCCTCCGTGGCGCTTGCAGAAATGACAGCCGCGAAGGGCAAGGGCGCTTTCCCGGTTCGGTGATCCTCGACGTGGTTCTCTTCGCAATCCACCCTCGGGATTGCAAGCCTTTCAGCACGCCAATGGAGAGGTCAGGCCGATTCGAAGCTGGCGATTGCCGCCTTGAGCTTACGGAGCATGGCGGGATCACTGGGCACGCTTCTGGCGGCCTCCTCGGCCAGCGCCATCAGCCCCACCACGCCGAAGCTGGCCGCCAGCCCCTTCAGACGCCATGCCGCGATCTGCCAATTGGCGTCGCAACGGGCGCGCTCAAGCAGGTCGAGCTGCCGTTGCGCGCTTTCCAGAAAGGCAAAGCGAAGGTCGGCGACCAGCGCGGGGTCATCCCCTACCGCAGCGGCAAGCGCGGCGTCCAAAGCTCCGGGATCATAAGACATTTTCGGGACTTAACATGATCGCGGTTAAGGAACTGTTGCCAATTTGCTGGCTTCCCGCCGACGCAAAAGATGATACACATGCGCCATGCCCGGAGATACCAAGATCGTCGGCCTTTGGCGCGACAAGCAAAAGGCCCCTGAGACGGCACCGCGCTTCGGAGCCGATGAGGAGGATGCCGTCGAGGCGGTCCAGAACTCAGCAGAAGAGGTCATGGTCGAGACGGAGGAAAGCCTGGACGCTCCCTCTCCCTTGCCCCGCCTTGTCCGCATTGGCGCCGTCGCCGCTGCCCTGGGTTGGCTTGGCTTTTATGGCTGGTTTCTCTTTGGCGCCGGATTCCCGAAACCCGGACTGGCCGAGGCGCCGTCCGTTATAACCACCGCCGCCGTTCCGCTCGCCTTGATCGCGCTCCTTTATTTGATCGCCATGCGGAACAGCCACACGGAAACGCGCCGCTTTGGTGACGCCGCCAATCTGCTGCGGGTAGAAAGCCGCAATCTGGAGGTTCGCCTTGCCAGCATGCGCCAGCAATTGTCCGCGGCGCGGCAGGAACTGGAACAGCAGGCGCAGCTGCTGCAGGAATTCGGCATCCAGTCAGCGGTCCGGATGCAGGAATCCGCCGGTTCGCTCGCGCATCAGATGCAGGTGGCCGAGGAGCGGGCGCAGGGACTTGAGCAGGCAGGGTCGGTTTTGACAGCGAACCTGGACAAGCTCAGTACCGGCCTGCCACGCGCGCAGGAGCAAGTGGCGGCCGTTGCCGAACAGATTGACGCAAGCGGTGCAACGGCGCTGGAACAGGCAACGCTGCTTCAGGTGGAACTGGAGGCGATCGCGACGCTGACCGAGCGCGCCAAGACCGAAACGCTGAACGCTACGCAGCTGCTTTCTGGCCAGCTTTTGCAGATGGAGGAAGCGTCGCGCGCCGTAACCGGCGAGATCGACGACATGACCCGGATGGCGAGCGACCGCATCGACGCGGCGCTGTCCAGAACCCGGGATGCCGTGGACGCCAGCCGCAAGGGTCTGGACGCGCAGGCTGAGGCGCTCGGCCTGATGATCGACCAGTCGCGCACCGTGCTTTCCACCATAGGTGACGACACCGCCCGCGCGCTGGCAGAAAACGCCGGGCAGATCGAGGCGAAGTTGCGCGAGATCGACGCGATGCTCGAACGGCAGAGCAATCTGGCGGGCCAGCTTACGGGCGGGCTGGATAGCGGACTGATTTCGGTCACCGAACGCTTCGCGACGCTGGAGAGCGAAGGCAATGAGCGGAGCCAGCGGCTGAGCGAGGCCATGGCGACGCTCGGGCGTGAGGCCGAGCGCCTGGAAAAGGCGCTTTCGGGTGGGCATGAGACTGCCGACCGCCTCATCAGCCGCTCCGAATCGCTGCTGCTTGCGCTCGATTCCAGCACGCGGGAACTGGACGAGACCCTGCCGCTGGCGCTGGGCCGCCTTGATGACCGGCTTGGCGGAACCTTGCGGATCATTGCGGGCGTTTCGCCCGAGGCGGAAAAGCTGGAGGCGGTGACCGAGGCGATATTGGGCCGGGTGAACGAAGCCGAGGAGATGATCCGGACGCAGGCTATCCAGCTTCGCGAATGGCTCACCGGGACGGAGGCGAATCTCGTCACCAACCGGATCGAGGTGGAAAAGCTTGGCGGAGCCATCGCCGCCGCCGACCAGCAATCCACGCGCCTTACCGAACAGGCAGGGCCGAAATTGATCGAAGCCCTCCTGCGGGTCAAGGAAACGGCGGAGCAGGCTGCGGAGCGCGCCAGGCAATCGCTGGCGAGGACCATCCCGGAAGTCGCGGACGCACTTGGCAAGGCCAGCCAGAAGGCGCTGGAGGATGCGGTCTCACAAAAGGTCGTGGCGCAGATGGAACAGATATCGGTGGTCGCGCAAAACGCCCTCGACGCCGCGCATCAGGCCAGCGAACGGCTGATGCGGCAAATGATGACCATTTCTGATACCAGCGCCAGCGTTGAGCGCCGCATCGATGAGGCGCGTCATGAGGCGGAAGAGCGGGACCGTGATGGCTTCGCCCGCCGCGTTGCCGTCCTGATCGAAGCGCTCAATAGCACGGCCATCGACGTTGGCAAGATCCTGTCCAACGAGGTCTCCGATTCAAGCTGGGCCGCCTATCTGAAGGGCGACCGGGGCGTCTTCACCCGCCGCGCGGTCAAGTTGCTCGACGCTGGAGAGGCGCGCGCGATTGCCCTTCATTATGATCAGGACGCGGAGTTCCGCGAGCATGTGAACCGTTATATCCATGATTTCGAAGCGATGCTGCGTCACATTCTGGCTACCCGTGACGGCAGCGCGCTCGCGGTGACCCTGTTGTCGTCGGATATGGGCAAGCTGTATGTGGCGTTGGCGCAGGCCATTGAACGCCTGCGGAATTGATGGCGGTCGTGGGTAAAAGCTGCGGTTCAACGCCGGCAACACCATAATCCCATCTCATGAACATGCCTTCCAAACAGGACATCCGCAGGGACGCGCGCCGTCGCCGGTCGCAATTCGTCGAATCGCTACCGCCTATTGCCCTGCGGCTGGCGTTCCACGCGCCGCCCACCGCCTTGATGCAATTGATCGCTCCGGCCTCCATCGTCGCACTATATTTGCCCGTGGGCAGCGAGGCTCCAGCCGATGGCTTTGCCGAACCCCTGATCATGGCGGGCAAGTCCCTGTGCCTGCCCTGTCTGGAGGATAATTCGCCTGACATGCTGTTCCGACAATGGGTGCCCGGCGAAGAACTGGTGCTGGGCCATGCCGGCGTCAGCCAACCGGCGCCCGGCGCGCCTCTGGCCGTACCTGATGCCATTTTCGCGCCGCTGGTCGCGTTCGACCGCGCCATGAACCGGCTGGGTCAGGGCGGTGGGCATTATGACCGGATGTTTGCGCGCTACGATCATGCGATCCGCGTCGGGATTGCCTGGTCGGGGCAGGAACGGGACGATCTGGTCCTTGACCCATGGGACATGCCGCTTCACGCCATCGTCACCGAACGCGAATTTATCGAAGGACTTGCACGATCATGAATCCCAGTTGGCGCAAACCTGTTGGCATGTTCCTCATATTGACGATCATTGCGGTCTGGGCCGTCATCATCGCCAGCATGTCGCAGACGATCGGGCAACTGCCCGGATGGGCGCAACTGGTGATCTATGCGGTGGCGGGGATTGTCTGGATCCTGCCGTTAAAGCCACTTCTCGCCTGGATGGAAACAGGGAAGTGGCGCGAGTGACGGGGCTCGAACCCGCGACCTCCGGCGTGACAGGCCGGCGCTCTAACCAACTGAGCTACACCCGCGTTCTGCGGTGAGGAGGCGCAGTTAGAAGAGCCCGCCTGCCCTGTCAACCATCCTCGACGCGCTTCTGCAAATTATCCGGAAATTCTTCGTGGTAGCTGTGCAACAGCGTACCATGCTCGAACAGGAAACCGGCAATATCGGGCCTTCCCGCCGCCGCGATTACGGTCTGCAGAATGATGAGCAACGGCACCGCGAGCAGCGCGCCCGGCGTGCCCCATACCCAGCCCCAAAAGCTCAAGGACACCAGAATCAGCAGGGGATTCATCGTCAGCCGCCGCCCCAGCACCAGCGGCGTGATGACATTTGCCTCAACCACATGGAAACTCACTTGGATGAGCGCGGGCAATAGCGCCAGCCAGACGTCATTGAAGATCATGAGACCGCCCAGCGCCAGCAGGACCGCAGCCAGGATCGGTCCGAAATAGGGTATGAAATTCAGCAGCGCCACAATGCCGCCCCACATAAGGGGCGACGGCATATCGATCAGGTACAGGGTGATCGCCACGGCAATACCCAGGCTGATGTTGATGATGGCGATGGTCGTCACATAGGCGGAAGTCGCGTCCACCACATTCTGGATGACCCGCGCGATGGTCAGTGCGCCATCGAAACTTTCCCGGCTGCTGATAGTCTGGTTGCGCAAGTTCGTCCAGCTGGCGAGAAAAAAGTATATGACAAGCAGCGCGAACAGCATCTGGATGATCGCGGATGGCGCCGAGGTTGCGGCCAGTTCCAGCAGCGAGCGAGGGGCTTCGACTGCGGCGGTCTGGGCCGCTGCCACCGGGCCTGAGGCCAGCATCTGCACCGTTTCGTCCACCAGCCGCTGAAGCTGGGAGTAAAAGTCGATGAGCGGGGCGAGGTTCGCCTGAATCTGGCTGATCCGGTCCGGCAATATCCGGAACCAGTCCGTCGCCGGAACGATGATCAGCACCAACGCGACATTGCAGATGGTGAGAAAGAAGACGACCGCGACCAGCGCCGCCAGTTTCGAAGGCACGCCGCGCCGTTCCATCCATTCGAGGAACGGCACCAGCGCAATCGCAATGACCAGCGCAGCCGTCAGCGGCAGGAAAAACTCAGCGCCCGCCTGCATGGCGAAAGGAAAAGCAAGAACGAAGCCAGCGCCGCCGATCAGCGACAGCGCGCCGAGCAGGCGATCCCTCCGCCGCTCCATTTCGGCCTGCTCCCTGTTTCTCATGCCCGCCTATTTCCGCCCGAACAGTTTCTCGATGTCGCCATGGCCCAGTTTCACCCAGGTCGGACGGCCATGATTGCACTGTCCGCTATGCGGCGTCACCTCCATTTCGCGCAAGAGGGCATTCATTTCCGCCACCGACAATATCCGCCCGGCCCGGACCGATCCATGACAGGCCATGGTGGCCGCGACATGGTCCAGCCGTTCCTTCAGCGACAACGCCTCGTCATAGGCAGCCAACTCGTCGGCCAGATCCTCGATCAGGCTCTTCACGTCGCCGCTACCCAGCATGGCGGGCGTTCCACGCACCAGTATCGCGGCCGGTCCAAAGCGTTCGAGGTCGAGCCCGAATTCGGCCAGTTCCGCCGATCGCCCCTCCAGCCGGTCGCAGGCCGCCTCATCCAGTTCCACGACTTCCGGAAGGAGCAGCGCCTGGGAGGGGACGCTGCTGTCGGCCACGGCACGACGCATGCGCTCCAGGACAAGCCGTTCATGGGCGGCGTGCTGATCGACAATGACGAGGCCGTCCTCGGCTTCGGCCACGATATAGGTCTTTGCCACCTGCCCGCGCGCCACACCCAGCGGAAAATTCTGGCCTTCAGGCGGAGGAGAATAGGCCGGTTCAGCGCGCGCCTGCGGCGGCGCGATGAAGTTTGTCCTGCGATCGCCGACGCCCTGGTAAGCCGCAGGAGCGGCGGCGGACCACTGCTCCGCGAAGATCGGCATCGGGCTGATGGGCGTCGGGCTGTCGGGCAGCGAGGCCATGGGTTCCTGCCGCCAGTTCCCCAACGCTCGGGCCGAGGGACGTTGCACAGAGCGAAATCCCGCCTCGTCCAAGGCACGTTTCAGCCCGCTGACGATCATGCCACGAATCATCGCGGGTTCGCGGAAGCGGACCTCGGTCTTGGCCGGGTGGACGTTCACATCCATCTCTCCCGGCGGCAGGTCGATGAACAGCGCCACCACCGGATGCCGGTCACGCGCCAGAAGGTCCGCATAAGCGCCCCGGACCGCGCCGACCAACAAGCGATCCTTGACCGGCCGGCCATTGACGAAAAGGAACTGATGATCGGCCACGCCGCGATGATAAGTGGGAAGGCCGACGACCCCGCTGACGCTCACCCCTTCCCGCTCCAGCGACACCACGACATGATTGTCGGCCAGATCGCGGTCGGTCAGCGCTGCGACCCGCGCTTCACGGCTCTCCCCCGGCTGGACCGAAATGGTGCGCCGCCCGTCATGCTCCAGCGTGAAGCCGATGTCGGGCCGCGCCATGGCGAGCCGCCGGATGGCATCGGAGCAGGCGGCGAATTCCGCCCGGGGGCTGCGCAGGAACTTGCGGCGCGCGGGTACTTTGGCGAAAAGCTGCTCGACCCGGATGCGCGTACCGGGCGGGATCGCGGCTGGCGCCTCCTGCACCAATTGCCCATTGTCGACCGTGCGGCTCCACCCTTCTCCTTGGGGCTCCCGGCTTTCGATGACAAGGCGTGCGACGCTCGCGATGGAGGGCAGCGCCTCCCCGCGAAAGCCCAATGTCACGACATTCTCGATCGCGTCGTCGGGCAGCTTGGACGTCGCATGCCGTTCGAGCGCCAACGCCATGTCCGCGCGCGACATGCCGCAGCCATTATCGGCAACCTCGATCAGGTCCAGCCCGCCGGAGGACAGCCGTACATGAATACGATTCGCGCAGGCATCGACGGCGTTTTCGACCAGTTCCTTGAGCGCACTGGCGGGCCGTTCCACGACTTCGCCGGCGGCGATGCGGTTTACCAGATGTTCGGGCAATCGGCGTATTGACATAAGGACGTCACTAGCCCAAGCGAACGCATTCCGCGAGCGTCATCCAAACTATTATCAAAAGCAAATTGGCTGCCTTTGCGCGCGCGGTATGAGCGACTATAGGGTAACAGCCCCACCCCCTGGGCTGCCCCGGCTGGACAGGACAAAAGATGATCTTTTCGCGACTTTTCAAATTTTCTTCGCACGACATGGCAATCGACCTGGGTACCGCGAACACCGTGGTCTATGTGCGGGGCAAGGGGATCGTCCTCAATGAGCCATCAGTCGTGGCAATCGAGACGCTGAACGGCATCAAACGGGTCAAGGCGGTCGGCGACGACGCCAAGCTGATGATGGGCAAGACGCCCGATTCGATTGAAGCGATCCGTCCGCTGCGCGACGGCGTCATCGCCGATATCGACATCGCCGAACAGATGATCAAGCACTTCATCCACAAGGTGCATGGCCATCGCCGTTTCCCAAGCTGGCCCGAAATCGTCATCTGCGTCCCGTCGGGCTCCACATCCGTCGAACGCCGCGCCATTCGCGATGCCGCCAGCAATGCGGGGGCAAGCCAGGTGTTCCTGATCGAGGAGCCGATGGCCGCCGCGATCGGTGCCGACATGCCCGTCACTGAGCCCATCGGATCCATGGTGGTCGATATCGGCGGCGGCACGACGGAAGTCGCGGTGCTGTCGCTGCGCGGCCTGGCCTATACGACCTCCGTGCGCGTGGGCGGGGACAAGATGGACGAAGCCATCGTTTCTTACGTCCGCCGCCATCACAACCTGCTGATCGGGGAAGCGACCGCCGAGCGGATCAAGAAGCAATATGGCGTCGCGCAGGTTCCGGCCGATGGTGTGGGGGAAACCATCCATATCAAGGGCCGCGATCTTGTGAACGGCGTTCCCAAGGAAATCACGATCAACCAGGGCCAGATTGCCGAAGCGCTGTCGGAGCCCATCGGCACGATTGTCGAAGGTGTGCGGATTGCGCTGGAAAACACCGCGCCGGAACTGGCTGCCGATATTGTCGATCAGGGCATCGTGCTGACCGGCGGCGGCGCGCTACTCAAGGGTCTGGACGAAGAATTGCGCGATGAGACCGGCCTGCCGGTCTCCATCGCCGACGATCCGCTGACATGTGTCGCGATCGGCACGGGAAGGGCGCTGGAAGATCCGATCTTCCGCGGCGTGCTGCAAACCGCCTGAGAAGGGGAGAGGCTGGATGGCGGCGCCCCCAAACCGGCGCCCCGGTTATAACCGCAAGGCGCAGTACGGACTGTTCGCGAGCTATGTCATAGCCGTCGCGGGCGCCCTGCTGGGCCTGCTGCTGACCATCATATCCATCGCCGACCCTACCGGTTTTGCCGTCCTCCGGAATATGACGGCCGAAGTTACTCGGCCAGTGTCGGCCACCCTGCGCCGGCTGGTGAGCGGGATCGGCAGCGCCGATGAGCAAATTGTCGCTTATGTTCGTGCAGGTTCCCAGAACGCGGCGCTGCGCCGGCAGGTCGAGGCGAACCGGACCAGGTTGATCGAGGCGGCGGCCATTGAGCAGGAAAACCGGCAGCTCAAGTCGCTGTTGAAACTGGTCGAGACCCAGGATGACGAAGTCGTGGCCGCTCGAATGGTCAGTTCCACCGCCAGCAGCGCCCGCCGTCTTGCTCGCCTGTCGGCCGGACGGCGTCAGGGCGTTAGGCCCGGACAGCCGGTACGTGGTCCGGAAGGGCTGGTAGGGCGGATTTATGAAGCCGGCCCAAATACCGCCAATGTGCTGCTGCTGACCGACCCGGAGAATATTGTGCCGGTCAGGCGGACCCGCGACAATGTGGCCGGAATTTCGACGGGTCTTGGCGACGGATCATTGGAAATCCGGCCACTCAGCATGGGGCGAAACCCCTTCAAGCCCGGTGATATCATGGTGACATCCGGCACCGGCGGGCTGTATCGGCCCAACATTCCCGTCGCCATTGTCCTGCGCGTGGACGGGGACGCCGCCATCGCCGCGCCGCTCGCGAACCCGGCCAAGGTCGATACCGTCATCGTGCAACATGTCTTCCAGCCGGCGATGATCCGTCCTGCCGAAGATGCCCAGCCGCTACCCGGTCCAGGTCCAATACAGCCCGAGGAACCCTGATGACGCGCGCCCGTTCGACGATCGCGCAGGACCGGTCGTCGCTGCGCACGCATGGAACACCGGTCATCACGGTCATGCTGGGGTCGGCGACGACCATCCTGCCGATCATCGCCGTCACCCCCGCCCTGCCGCCCTTTGGCCTTCTGCTGTTGCTTGCCTGGCGGCTGTTGCGGCCGGAACTGTGGCCGCTCTGGATTGCCGTGCCGCTTGGCCTGTTCGACGACATCATGAGCGGACAGCCCATCGGCAGCTCCATGTTCCTGTGGACCGTGACGCTGATCGGAATAGAGTTTTCGAGCGGTCGGCTGTTATGGCGCGACTATTGGCAGGACTGGCTAATTGCAGCAATTTCGATTAGTTTTTGCATCCTCGGGGGTTCATATTTTGCCCGCCTGTCCGCAGGCGGAGGTTCGGTGTTGGTCGTTTTGCCGCAAATCGCATGGTCCATTTTGCTGTTTCCAGCGGTGCTACGCTTGTGCGCCCTGATTGACCGCTGGCGGTTGCCCTGATGGTGGAGCCATTTCGTATTGCCGGTGGCGGCCGAACCGTCACCGAAGCCCGCCAGTCCTTTACCTTCACCCGCCGGACGATGGTTCTGGGCGGCTTTCAGATGGGCATCGGCGCACTCCTCGCCGCACGGATGGCCTGGATCAGTATCGCGGAAAATGAACATTATGAGCTTCTGTCGGAAAGCAATCGGGTCAATCTTACCCTCATTCCGCCGCGCCGGGGCTGGATTATCGACCGGTACGGAAAGCCGCTGGCCAACAATCGCACCGACTTTCGCGTCGACATCATTCCCGACCGGCTTCGCGACAAGGACGCGACCATTGCGTCCCTCGCCGAGCTTTTGTCCCTCGATCCCGACGAGGTAGAACGGATCAAGGAGGACTTGAAATCGGCCGCCGGCTTCCAGCCGGTGCAAGTGGCCGACAAGCTCGATTATACCCAATATGCGGCGGTATCCGTGCGCCTTCCCGAACTGCCCGGCGTTGCCCCGGCACGCGGATTTTCGCGCTATTATCCCACCGGCGCCGCCGTAGGGCATCTTATCGGCTATGTGGGGATCGCGTCGGCGGAAGATTATGAGAAGAACAAGAATCCGCTGCTGATCACGCCGGGCTTCAAGGTCGGCAAGGACGGGTTGGAACGCGCATTCGACGAACGCCTGACCGGCAAGCCCGGAGCGAAACGCGTCGAAGTCACCGCGCGCGGCAAGATCGTGCGGGAACTGACCACGCGGCCCGATACGCCGGGGAATGTGGTGCAGCTGACGATCGATGCGGAGCTTCAGGCCTATGCCGCCCGCCGGCTGGGGCCGGAATCGGGATCGGTGGTGGTGCTGGATTGCCTTACCGGCGATGTGCTGGCGCTGGCGTCGATGCCGAGCTTTGATCCCAACAGCTTTTCGGATGGCATCAGCCATCTGGAGTGGAACATGCTGGCCCAGGACGATCATGTTCCCTTACGCAACAAGACGTTGCAGGGACTGTATCCCCCCGGATCGACCGTCAAGCCAATGGTCGCCCTCTCCTTTCTGGAAGCGGGCCTCGATCCCAATGCGACAACGGTCTGCACGGGCGCGCTGCGTGTCGGCAGCGGGCTTTTCCACTGCTGGAAACGGGGCGGCCACGGCACGGTCAATATGGCCAAGGGCATCTACCAGAGCTGCGACGTCTATTTCTACCATTTCGCGCAACAGATCGGCATGCAACAGATCGCCAGTATGGCCCGGCGGCTGGGCATGGGAGAGAAATATCCCCTGCCCTTCCCGTCGCAAAGCTATGGAACGGTGCCAGATCCCGACTGGAAGATGAAAAAATTCCGCAAGCCGTGGGAACGCTATGACACGGTGAACGCGACGATCGGCCAGGGCTATATGCTTGCCAATCCGACGCAGCTCGCTGTCATGGCCGGCCGTATCGCCTCCGGCCGGCAATTGGTGCCGCGCTTCACCATGGAAAAAAATCAGCCGCCGCCCCGCTCGCTCGGCATCGACCCCGATCACCTGACCTTTGTCCGCAACGCGATGAGCGACGTCGTGAACGGGCCAGGCACAGCCGGACGCGCTCGGCTGCCCATCCCCGATGTTCTGCTGGCAGGGAAGACCGGGACGGCTCAGGTGCGGCGCATCACCATGGCCGAACGGCGGGCAGGCGTGCTCTCGAACGCCAGCCTGCCCTGGAAATTCCGCGATCACGGCCTGTTCATCTGCTTTGCTCCGTTCGACAAGCCGCGTTATGCCGCCGCCGTGGTGATCGAGCATGGCGGAGGGTCAGGCGCGGCCTACCCGATCGCGCGCGATGTCCTTACCTTCCTGTATGACAAGGGGAAGGCAATGGACGTGCTCGCGCCGTTGGAAACGGCCTGGGGCGGAACCATCGAGCAGCGCATGGCGGCCTCCATGCAGCGCTACAAGGAAAAGGTGGCGATCGAGGAAGCCATCAAGCGGGGCGAGATCGCCTTGCCACCCGAAACCGTAACGGCAGGAGCGGACGGACAATGAATCCGCTCGTGCCCGCCGCCGTCGCCCGGCTGCCCTGGCGGTTGCTGTTCCTTGTCATTGGCATCGCAACCTTCGGCTGCGTCGTCCTGTTCAGCGCGGCGGGGGGAAGCCTGATGCCCTGGGCGGCGATGCAGGCGGCCCGGTTCGTCATCTTCCTCGCCATGGCCATCATCATTTCGCGGCTTCCGGTCAGTTTGTTCAAGCAGCTGGCGATTCCGGTATATGCCCTGATCGGCATCCTCCTCATCCTCGTTGAACTGATCGGCGCGGTGGGCGGCGGGAGCCAGCGCTGGCTCAACCTCGGCTTCATGCAGTTGCAGCCCTCCGAACTGATGAAGCCAGCCATCATCCTTGCCGTCGCCTGGTTCTATTCCAAGCTGCCCGCGGGCGAAATCCGCAAATGGACCGCCATCTGGCCCCCGCTTCTGCTTATCGGCGTGCCCGCCGGCCTGGTGCTAATCCAGCCAGACCTGGGCACGGCCACCACGATCGTCGTCGGCGGCGTTACCGTCGCGTTTCTGGCGGCCCTGCCGCTCCGTCTGTTCATCGGTTCAGCCGTGGCCGTCATCGCCGCGATGCCGGTGGCCTTCAGCTTCCTGCATGATTACCAGCAGAAGCGCGTGCTGATTTTCATGGACCCGGAAAGCGATCCGCTGGGTGCCGGCTACCATATCAGCCAGTCGAAGATCGCCATCGGCTCGGGCGGCATCTTTGGAAAGGGTTTTCTGCACGGGACGCAAAGCCATCTCGATTACCTTCCCGAGGGGCACACCGATTTCGTCTTCGCGACCATGGCCGAGGAATGGGGCATGGTAGGCGGGATCGCGCTGATCGCCGCCTTCATGATGCTCCTTCGCTGGGGCAACCGCGTCGCGCTGCGCGCCGAAGACAAATTCTCCCGCCTCACCGCCGCCGGGCTGACCATGACGATCTTCTTCTACATGGCGGTCAACCTGATGATGGTGATGGGCCTTGCCCCGGTGGTGGGCATCCCCCTGCCCTTCATGTCCTATGGCGGGTCATCGATGCTGACGATCATGCTCTGCATCGGCATGATCATGGCCATAGACCGCCAGCGCAAGCAAGGCGGCCGCCCGCTCAATTGGTAGTGCATGAAGAATACCTGATTTTTTGTAAAACAATTGGTGTTTCGGCATTGCCAGCCGCCAAATCCCATGCTACCCGCCGCGGCCTGACAGGATGAATTCCGGTGGCAAGCCCATGAATTCGCCATCTCAGTGGACGCATAGCTCAGTTGGTAGAGCAGCTGACTCTTAATCAGCGGGTCCTAGGTTCGAGCCCTAGTGCGTCCACCACCTTCCCCTTATTTTTCAACCAGATACGAAGCTCGCCGGATCGAGCGGTCGAAAGCATTTTTGTGCTAGGTAGCTCTCTAGGTAGCAGCGCGCTAATTCGGCACTGCGGCTGCTCAGCCTCCGCACATCAGCGTTCACGGTGAAAGATTCATGGCTAGCCCGTTGTCCGACTGCGCTTGAGCGAGTCGTCGTTTCACTACCCAGCCAGCGCGACTGCTAAACCCATCTTGCTCGGCACCAGCATCACCGGCTGGGATGGCCGTTAAGAGCCTCGAGCATCACGGCGAAATAAGACAGCTAAGCCACCCGAGCTCCGATCCAAATCACCCGGCCGACAATATCGACGCCCTTGCGCTGGATGCCCTGCCAACTCGGATATGCGGGGTGATCGGTCAGAACGGTCAGACGGTTCTTCGTTGGGTCGATCGCTATCCGCCTCACGAAGATTTCAGAAGACCCACGGATGGCATAAAGGCCTTCACGCACGCTCTCCTGGGCGCGAACTCGGCTAATCATAACCTCGTCGCCATTGCAGAGGGTCGGCTCCATCGCCTCACCAACAATTGGCAAGATTGCGACACTGGCGGGCTGATCACACAGCCGACCTAGCCAAGCCGCATCAACCAGCCGCCATTGTGAGCGTGAATCGTTGCCTGTCCCGTTCAGCAGGGGGACTTTGATTATCGATCGCTGCCCGACTGTCGGCCCCTCCTTTCCACCCAGCACCTCTACGGGCACGTCAAAATGCAATGCCAGCAGCGCTATGTCGCTTTGGTCAAGGCGGGCTGGAGAACCTCGTTTGATGAACTGCTGGATGTATGCCGAGTTTCTCCCGAGGAGGCGCGAGATCGATGCGTAGGTCTCTCCTCGCTCGCTGATTAGGCAATCCAACGCCTCCCGAGGCTCCATCCTATCATCTCCTTCGATTTCCTACCTCTCTATCACACGCCTGAGGACGAATCCTAGTCGGACAGACCCCACAAGGTCAGTAGGGCAAGTGAAGGAAGCAAACGCCGCACGGGAGCATAGATGCCACGGCACCAGCGCTATTGGGTCGGCCTCGACGCCGGCCACCTGGAGACTGCGGTCTGCCTCGTCGATGCCGAAGGCCACGCATTCTTCGAGGCTATGACTGAGACCCGTGCCGCTCCGATCAGAGACATCCTTCGACGGTTCGGCGTTGAGCCCGTCCAGACCGTTACGATCGAGGCCGGTGTCGGCACTCAAGTGGTTCGGGATCTCCGTTCGTTCGGGTTCCCCGTTCAAGTCGTCGACGTTCGCAAATCAAGCAAATTCCTGGCGATCCGACGTCAAAAAACTGATGCGAATGATGCCAAAGGTCTCGCTGAGCTTGGCCGACTGGCGCAATCCTTGGGTCCCCATGTTTTCATCAAACCGGTGGAGCACCAGGACATCCGGATAATGATCAACATCCGTCGAACCCTGCTAAAGCATCGAGCCAGGACGGATGCGCTGCTCCAGTCCATATTCAGATTGCACGGTGCCAGTATCAAGCTCCTGAATGGGCGAGGATCGCTCGCGGCTGAAGTCGCGAACCAACTCAGGCTTTTGAGCACCAACGGCGTGACGATCCGCGTCGATTTGGAGCCCCTGGTCAGGATGGGAGAAGATCAGCGCTCTCATATCTGGGATATGGATCGAAAGATGCGCACCATGGCCGCCAGCATCCCGGTTTGCGCCAGATTTCAGACGATTCCTGGCGTTGGGACAATCACAGCGCTGTCATTTTACAGCGCCGTCGGAGACCCGTACCGCTTTAGAAGCAATCGAGATGTCGGGCCTTATCTCGGCCTAACGCCCAATCTGTATCAATCCGGCGCCACCGCGCGCCGCGGCCGGATCAGTCGTTACGGAAACAAGCTGACCAGGTCGCACCTAATCACGGCAGCCACCGTGCTGCTTCGCACAATCAAAACCGAAAGTTCATTGCGTACTTGGGGCCTCCGGCTGGCAACAAAGATCGGATTTCTCAAGGCTCGCGTTGCCGTCGCAAGGAAGCTCGCTGTGATCATGATGGCAATGTGGAAGACGGGCGCCTCGTTTGATCCAGACAAATCGAAACCGCGGTTCCTCCAGCCGGAGGAGGCAGGCTTGGACCCCGTACGTATTTCTGGGACCTGGATCCCGTTGTAGGTAATTGGGCCAAGCCTGCCGCCTGATTCCGCTGCCGGCGGCGTTCTGCAAAGGGTTAAAACTGACACATTATCCGCCAATTCAGCGATATGGCATAATGAAAATGGATCGCGCATCCCTTCAATTAAATGCAATATTGACCGAAGCGAACAAATTATAAAAAATATTTAATTTATAAAAATGTATTAAACATTTTCACTATAAAAATTTTGTCAGATTCGACATTCTATTATTAGACTATGCTTTTTCTTAAGCCCAATGATGCGGGAAGCCAAATACAGTTCTATGCATGCCGGAAGCGATAATCGTTGTTTCAGCCCCTGACAAAGCCGGATAAGCGAATACCGAATCTGGGACATTCCTGCCGGCCGGCGCCGCGATTGAGAGTGTCCGAATATGCGCAAACCGGTCATTGGGGACCATGCTTCAATCATCCGAAGGCGGGTTCGATGACGGATTAGCGATCGATCCGAGAGCCGAGAGATCGAGAGATCCGAATGCGAGGACGGCATCGAGCTGGCGCATCACTTGCTCGAAATCTGCGCCAAGCATCGGTGGCCAATCCCCGACCTTTTTGGCGAATGCGCGGTGGAGAAGAACACGCGATCGCGCGCTTGGGGTGCGGTAGGCGAACGCAACTTTTTCCGGTGAATCGAGACCGCGCCGAATCGCATAGGCAAGGATCTCCAGGACCGCCGGATTTGCAGCGACGACCTCCTTGGCCGCAAGCG
>CBHCMH010000006.1:0-18252 GCA_965974445.1 uncultured Rhizorhapis sp. | reverse complement strand
GGTCATTGCCACCTTCAAGCCCCTCCCCTTCAGGGGAGGGGGAAGGGGTGGGGGCGTCAGCGCCCTTTCGCTGCTCAGCCAGGCGGTCGATCTTTCGCAGATTCCCGCCATAGCGATTGAGCGCGTGGAAGTGCTGCGCGACGGCGCCTCGGCGCAATATGGCTCCGACGCAATCGCCGGCGTCATCAACATCGGCCTCAAAAAGGGCGATTCCGGCTTCACCGGCATGGCCCGCTACGGCCAATATTATGAAGGCGACGGCAAGGATTATCAGCTGGCGCTCAACAAGGGCCTTGCTCTGGGCGACAGCGGCTTCATCAACATCAGCGCCGAATATGTGAATAGCGGCCCCACCAGCCGGGGCACGCAGCGGCCCGGCGCGCTGCAGTTGAGCCAGGAACGGCCGGACCTCGACATTCCCGATCCCGTCCAGAAGTGGGGCAAGACCGAGATGGAGGCGGTGCGCCTCTTCGTCAACGGCGCCTTCGATCTGGGCGACAGCGAGGTCTATTTCTTCGGCAATTATGGCCATGGCAACGGCCGCCAGAATTTCAACTACCGTCAGCCGTTCGATACGACCAATTTTGCGCGAACCGACATGTTCGCCAAAACCTATTACCTCGATGTGCTTCCCAACGGGAATCGTGATGCCACCGGGGCGACGTTCAACCTGGCGGAATTGTTCCCCAACGGCTACACCCCCATTTTCTCGGGCAAGATCGACGATCTCGCGGGCACGGTCGGCTATCGGGGCAAGCGGGGAGACCTCCATTACGATTTCTCCGCCACCTATGGGCAGAACCAGCTCCGCTATTTCCTGGACAACACGGTCAATCCGTCGTTCGGGCCGGACACGCCGACCAGCTTCTACCTCGGCAAGCTCCAGCAGAGCGAAACCAATTTCAACGCCGACTTCAGCTATCCGGTCGAACTCGGCCTCGCCAGCCCGCTGAACATCGCCTGGGGCGCGGAATGGCGCCGCGAAGCCTATGACGTGGGGTTGGGCGATCGGGCATCCTGGGATGCCGGTCCCTTCGCGCGGCAGGTCGTGGAAAATCCCGACGGCTCAACCTTTGAAGTCCTCACATCGGTCGGCTCCAATGGCTCCGGCGGCTTCGGTCCCGCTCGTGCGGGGCTGAGCTCGCGCCGCAGCTATGCGGGCTATATCGATCTGGAAGCCGACATCACCGACGCCTTCACCCTTGGTGCCGCGGCCCGCTACGAGCATTTCAGCAGCTTCGGCGGCACGGCCAACTTCAAGGGGTCGGCCCGTTATGAAATATCGCCCGCAATCGCGATCCGCGGCGCGGCCAGCACGGGCTTCCATGCGCCTTCGCCGGGCCAGACCAATGTTGACAATTTGACGCTGGCCTTCGTTGCTGGCAGCACGTCGCCGATCCAGGTCGGAACCTTCTCCGTCACGCATCCTGCCTCTGTCTATTACGGGGCAAAGGCCGTGGAGCCGGAAAAGTCGGTCAACCTGACGGCTGGTATCGTGATCACGCCCGGAGCGGGTACCAACCTTACGATCGACTATTACAACATCCGGATCCGTGACCGGCTCGGTCTGTCGCAGGCCTTTGTTGTGAGCGATGCGGATCGGGTTGCCCTCGCCGCGCTTGGCGTGACCAACGCGAACGAGCTCAACCGGGTCCAGTATCTGACCAATGCGTTCAAGACCCGGACGCAGGGCATCGATGCCGTGCTGACCAATGTCCTGCGCACCGATAGCGCCGGTACGTTCAACACTTCCATCGGCGTCAACTACAACAAGACGAAGGTGATCGACCGGGATCCGGCGATTGTCAGCAATGACCGTGTCGCCAATCTTGAAAAGGTCCTGCCCAAGCTCCGCGTGAACGTCACCGAAACCTGGTCCAGCGGCCCCTTCTCGCTGCTGGCGCGTGTGAACTATTATGACAAGTTCACCGTCACCGCCAGCAGCGGCGCTGCCCAGACCTTCGGCGACGAAATCATCGCCGATGTGGAGGCGACCTATCAGTTCAACGACAATTTCAGCCTGTCGGCCGGTATCCAAAACCTGTTCGACAATTATCCGGACAAGGACCTGCGTTCGATCGACCCGAACACCGGCCTGCCGGGCAATGGCAACCAGTATATCGACGCTTCGCCCTTCGGCTATAATGGCGGTTTCTGGTACGTCAGGGCGGGCGTGAAGTTCTGATAAGCTTAGCCCCTCCCCTACAGGGAGGCATGATATGAATTGGGCCGCCGTTTGCGAAAACGGCGGCCCTTTTTCATTCTGGCGTCGCCAGGACATGTCGCCCGATCAATGCCCCCACTCGCGCCGATGGAATCGCCGCCAGCAATTCCCGCGCAAAATCCCCCAATTGCCCGAAGCATCCCGCCTTGCGCCCTTCCATGGAAAAGCGCGCCAGCAACCCGTCGGGCACATAGCCCGCCATCGCCATGCGCAACCGCGCGATCCGCTGCTCCTCATTGCTGGTGGGCAATTGATCCCCCACCCGCGTCCAATAGAGTATGGACTCAGTCCGCGCCGGGCCGACCGCCAGCAATTCCCGCGCGGGCAAGGCTCTTTCGCCGATATCCAACCGCACCGCAGCGCTCCGCTCGATCCGGAAGCCAAAGGCCGGGTAGCAGGTTTCCGGCCGATGAAGCTGCAGCAGGTCGCTCTGCGTGCTGCCATAGGCCATCAGCATCATGACCGCCCTGCCTGTCTCCGCCTGCGTGTAAATGCGCGTCAGCGTATCGGAATAGAGCCGGTCGGCGAGCTTTCCCTCGGTCTTGGGCTGCACCAGCTTGTCGCTCGGCTCCGACACCCAGCGGCCAAAACGCTCAGGCACTATGTCCGCCAGCTTGGCGTCGCCCAACAGGTTGAGCGCCGCGCGCGGCGTCATCCCCCAGGCCGCCCCGGCAGCGGCGATCCCCGCGCCGCCGATCAGCACATCCCGCCGCCTCACAGCTGCGTCTCCCGCAGGCCCAGCAGCCGCCCCAGCACCGCATCAATCCCGAAAATCAGCAGCAGCGCCAATGCGAACAGCAGAAATCCGGCGCTAAAATGCAGAAAACCCTGCGCTACCGCGTCGCCCCATCCCCAGGTCAGCAGCACCAGGACGCTGATCCGCACCATGTTCGCCAGCACCGCGACCGGCACGATCAGGCAGACCAGCAACAGCGCATAACGCCACTCCGCGCCCCGCAGGACGTAGATATAGAACAGGCTGATGGAGATAAGCCCCATCAAGCTGTTCATCCCCGCACAGGCGTCTTCGACCAGCAGTTGATATTGCGCGATATAAAGGGTCACGCCCTCGCGAAAGACGGGCACGCCCGCGCCCCGCATCAGGTCCGCCGAGGCCGCCGACACAAATTCCTTCAGCGGCTGCGTCGCCTGATCCATGGCCCAGCCCGGCACCGGCACCAGAAAGGCCAGATAGAGCAGCAGGAACCAGTGCCGCCGCAGCATCGCCAGCCCGAAACGGCCATAGAACAACGCCGCCATCGCGCTGAACAGCGCCCCTGCCTCGATGAACAGGAAATCATAGGCCCGCCCGAACACATAGAGCGGCAGCATCGCCAGGAACAGTGCCCCGGCAATCAGCGGATGGCCCGGTCTCCCCTCCCGCGACAATTCATCCCAGCGCCGCCAGAACAGCCACAGCCCGGTCGCCAACACGATCGGCCCATGCGCACCTGCTTCGGTCGACCAGGATTCCTGCGCGAGCGAAACCAGCGTCGGCCCGGCCATCGCCGCCAGCCCCGCAAGCGCAAACCAGCGGCCATCGGCACGAATGGGGGCAAATCCCCGGGAAGCGGCCAGTTCAACCATCGTCAATATTCGTTGAGCACAATGCCCGCCACGCCCACCCGGCTGGCGCCGAGCTGCCCGACCAGCGCATCCGCATCCTCAACGAAGCTCACATGCTTGCGCAGCACGATCAGCCCATGCCCTGCGGCGGCCGCGACCCGCAGCACATCAGCGTAAAGATTGGCAGGCGGCGTATCCGCGATAATGAAATCGAAGTCGCGCATGCACATCGCCATCAGCGGCTGAAATCGTGGTCCGGACAATTTCTCCAGCGCTTCGCCATCCGGCCCGCCGGAATAGAGCACCGACAGATTGGGCATGACATTCGCCTGAATGGCCCCGGCATAGCCGTCCCAATGGGGCGACAGGCACTGTGCCAGCCCGCTCACCGGCCGGTCCGGTACGATGAAATCATGAATCGCCGGCTGGCGCATATTGGCGTCGATCAGCAGCGTGTTCGCGCCCGCCCGCGCAAAGCCAACGGCAAGGTTTGCCGCCATGAAGCTGACCCCCACGCCCCCGCCCGGCCCGCAAACCGCGATTCCCCGCTTGCCGCGCCGCAATTGCCGCTCCATCAACTGCGTCCGCAAAGACCGCAGGGCTTCCGCTCGCGGACCATCGGGATCGGAGGTCAGAATGATGTCCGGCGACAGGGCAAAGCTTTTCGCTTTGCTACCGCTTTCCTCCCATGTCGCCCCATCCGGCGCTTCGACGATCTGCGTGTCCATCATTTGTGCGACCTTTCTGTTGCGGAAGCATCTTCATTCCCGCGAAAGCGGGGACCCATGTCGCGGCATATTCCGGCATTGAACCAAGGGGATGGATGGGTTCCCGCTTTCGCGGGAATGACGGAAAATTGTGATTTTGTAACGATCCCCTGAAGGGGAGAGGGAGTAATCGATCCTGCTCCACTTTCCACCCCTCACCCCGCCACCCCATATCGCGGCCAGAAAAAGGCCCGCACCCGCGCCACCCAGCCACGCGGCTGCCGCGCCACCGGCGCGGTCATCACGCACAGCAACGGCACGTCGAGACCATTCACCACATCCCCAACGCTTCGGATTCGCCGCGCCAGCAACTCCATGAGCAGCCCGGAAAGCGCGCCGATCGCCAACCCCAGCACACCCGCCCCGATCAGAATCAGCGGCCGGTTGGGGAAATAGGGCGACGCGGGCGCAACCGCGTTGCCGAGCAGCGTCAGTCCCGTCTGCCCCGCCTCTGCTTCCTGCCGCAACGCGCCGATCCGGTCGTTGAGTTTGGCAAGCTGCGCCCGCTGCAGGTCCACCTCATCCTTCAGCTTGCGAAGCCCCCCCAGCTTGTCGCGTTGGCCAATGACCTTCGCCCGCTGCTCGGCGACTTCCCGGCTGATCATCGCCGCGCCCGCTCCGCTGGCCTGCGCCGCCGACGCCATGGCGGAATTGGCCGCCGCCGCTTCACGCGCCGCCTGCGCCGCGACGATCCGCCGCTGTTCCCGCAACGCCTGCATCTGGGGATGGCTTGGCCCCAACCGCTCAGCCGATTGCGCAATGGCGGCATCGACCTGCGCCAATTGCGCCGCCGCCGCTGATCCTGCAGGCGCCATCGCCGGGATCATCGGCGGCATGGGCGCACTCGCCCCCGCCAGCGCGGCCAGCCGGATGCTGTCGATGTCGCTATTATCCTCCTGCAGGACCAGGTTGTTTTCCTTCTCGAACGCCGCCTTGGCCTTTTCCGCCTCGGTCAGCTTCGCCTGTGTCTCGGCTGCCTGCCGTTCGAACCAGACGGCATTGCGCCGCGCCTCTTCCCGGCGGATGGCCTGATTGCTGTCGATATAGGCATCGCGCAGGGCATCGGCGACAATCCGCGCAATCTCCGCATTGGTGGACCGGTAGCTGATTTCCAATATGTTGGTGCCGGGCACCAGATCCGCCTCCGTCCGCGCGATGATCGAATCGGCCAGCCAGCGCCGGAAATCGGTCTGCCGCTCGGGCGGCAGGCTCGCGAACGCCGCCTGCAGGACCGGGTCGCCCGCCATGCCCAGCCGGTCCACCACCTGCCCCGCCACCCGATAATCGCGGATCAGTTCGCTTTGCGTCTTGGTGAAGGTCCGCGCGAAATTGGACGAAATGACCTCGCCCGTGACCGGATCGGGCTTGATGAAATTCAGCATCAGCCGCGACGTCGCCTCGTACCGGGGCGGCACCAGAAAAGCGACCAGGCTCGCCCCGATCAGCGCCCCCGCCAGCGTCACAAAGACAAAGGCCCGCCGAGCCCAGAGGATCGCGAAGAATTGCTGAATGCTCATACTGTCCGGCCCATCAAAAATACCGCTCCCCAACGACCACGACATCCTCGGCCGCAACGACCGTCTCCAGCCCGGCCCCTTTCAAAGGCCTGCCGCCGCGAATGATCTTCACCCGCTTTTCGGTGCCCAACTGCGTCAGCCCGCCGCCACGCGCCAGCGCTTGCCGCACCGTCATGCCGTCCCGCACCGGATAAGCGCCCGGCGCGTTGACCTGCCCGTAAATGAAGAAGGGTTCGGCCTCGGGTACATAGATCTTGTCGCCCGGCCGGACTTCCGGATCTCGAGCATCGCCGCCCGTCACCAGCGCCGCGATGTCCAGATTCATTTCCTCGCCCGATGCGCGGCGAAGCGTCACATGGTCCGCCCCGCCCGCGCGCGTGCCGCCGACCCGCGCCAATATCTCCGATACCCGATAAGCCCGGTCCACCGGCACCAGCCCCGGACTCGCCACCGCGCCCAGCACAGTCACGTAACGGCTGGCATAGGACACAATATCGACGATGATCTGCGGCCGCACATAATAGCCGCCCCGCGCCAGCCGGCCGGCAATCTCCCGTCCCAGTTGCAGCGCTGTCTGATCGGCAGCCCGGACGCTTTCGGCATAAGGCAGCATCACCGTCCCGTCCGCCTGTACCTTCACCCGCGCCCGATAGTCCGCCACGCCGACGAGCGACACCTCGATGACATCGCCGACGCCGATCACATAACCGGCATCGGTCACGCCGGACGGCGGCACGGAACCATCCTGCGCGTGGACTGCAGGAATGCACAACAACATCATGAAACAGAACAATAATGATCTACAAAAATGCATGAACGCTTCCCTCACATCCGATAAGTGGCGGTAAGCCCGGCGCGCAGTCCGTCATAATCGAACAGGTCGATTGCCGCATTCCGGCGCTGGTAATCCAGGTCGGCCATCAGCTCGATCCGCCGGTTGAGGACATAGCGAAGCCCGCCGCCCAGCGCATAATTCCGGTCGGAACCCGGCGGGGTCACGTCAGTCACGGCGGGGGAAGGCGCAAAGCGCCGCCGCCGCCAGCTCCCCCGCAAGTCCATGTTCAGCCGTGGACGGAGGGCGTAGCGCATCGAAAGGCTGATCTGGTCCTGCCGGTAATAGCTGACGTCCAGCCGGTTGGACGCCTCCACGGTCCGCTCCGCCGCCAGGGCGAAGGCCGCCGGACCACCGGGCGCAAGCGTTAGCTCCGCGCCATAGACCGGCCCCTCAAACCCGCGAACGCCGGGCAGGTCCGGGTCGACATGGATATAGCCCGCCGACAGGCTGCCCTTCAGCAAACTTCCGGCCCGCCGTTCCAGCCGCAGCATCCCAGAAACCGTTTGAATGCCGTCCTGGCGGGAGCCGGTGAGCAATCGATGCGGATAGCTCTGGTCGCTGAGCGAGGCGATCACCGACAGCCGGCCCAGCGACGGCTGCTCATAGGCAAGGCCGCCCGTCACCGTCATGCTGTCAAGGTCCGATCGCCGCCGCGCCGCCAGATTGTTCCGCGACCGCTTGTAGGAAATCGAGGCAAGGGGCGATACACCGACAGGCGGCCTGCATCGCAAGTCACCGCTCGCGCCGCTAATCTGCTCCACATTGCCGGGGGAGGCCGAAAAATCATCGGCCAGATCGCTCAGCCGCCGCGCATAATTGACCGACGCCTCGACGACACATCCCAGCATCCGCAGCCTCACGCCGCCGGTAGCCGCGACCCGCTCGCTTTCCAGCCGCTTGTTGCGCGAATGAAATTCATATCCAACCTGGGTATCGGCAAATATACTGCTGTAATCCAACGGTAGAACCACGGACACCGTTGCCGACGGCCGAAATTCCATCTCATTCCGCGCCAGCCCCCGCGCGGCCGCCTGCGCCTTGCCGGATCGCGCCGCATTGCTGTCATGCACTGCCGTAGCACTCACCCGCACATCCAAGGACCGTTCCTCCCGCTCCTGCCCTGCGGCCGGAACCACCGCACATAATGATAGAGCGCCGCCCATACAGGCCGCGCACAGGCGCCCCTGGCCTGAAATCGCCATCCCATAATCCCTGTATTAATGACGTGATTGGCCCCGCTCAGGCAGCAGTCCCAGCCCCTTCAGGACCTCGCCAGCACCCGCCGAAACGTCCCGGCAAAGTTCCGCAATTTCTCCTTGAAGCCCGCCAGCCGCGAGGCTTCATCCACCAGCACCCCTTCCACCCTGGGTGGTCTCCGCCCCGCCAGCCGCATGGCGGCAAAGCGCGCCTTCACCAGCCGCTTGCGCCGTGCCTGCGCGGGCTGCATCAATATGATCTCCGCTTCCGCCAACCTCTCGACGCTCAATCGCCCGGCGGCGACCGCCTTGTCCAGCAAAGTCCGCCCCACATTGGAGCGAACCATGATGAGGCTGCGGCCATCCTGTTCCTCGAACTGCGGATAGCCGCTCTCCCCGCCATACCAGGCGTCGGCACAGGCGATATCGGCCGCGCCCCCCACGGCATCCGGGCAGATCTTGCAGCGGAACTGGACTTCCTTCGACAGATGATGGCCCCAGCTGCGCTCATAGCTCATCTGCCCAGTCCGGTCATCTGTCGTCCGGGCGGCGGCAAGCCCCGGCCAGCCATTGCCGCGATAGCGGAACTCGGCGAGCGGCGCGCCCGCCAGCCCCATCTCGGCCAATATGCGGTCCGCGCCGCCATGGCTGGGAACACCGCCGCAAAAGAAAGACAATTTTACAGGGATTTGCTTATCAATTCTTGCATCATGTCTCGCCAACTGCCGAAGCGCCGAAATGTCGCAGGGCTTCCCCACAAAGGCGAAGGCTCCGCCTTTCTCCACTTCCTCGAAAATGGAGGCAAGCGGCGATGAGGCCGCGTAGCGCGATCCGGCCGCCGCGACCACCTCCTCCTCCGTCCGCGAAACAACGATCCGGTTGCGCGTTGGAAATGCCGGATCGGCATTCACCTGCACCACCCGGTCGACCAGTCCGCTCTCCAGAGCAAAGAGCAGCAACGCCGTCAGCGCCCCGCCCGACGATCCCGCGAACCGAACCCCCGCATCGCACGCATATCCGGTCAGGATCGCCTCGGCCGGGCCCCAATAGGGCGAGTCCGGCACATCGCGCCGCCAGGGCGCAACCCGGCTTCCCGGACAGCACTCCGCAATCACAGTCTCGACTGCCGCGCTTACGGGCTTCACCACATGCGGCCGGTTATAGCCCGGAGCCTCAACGCCCATTACAATGGCCCCGCCCGAAATCCCGGCGCACAGGCCGCAGCCGGAACACAGATCGTCCCGCAACACCCGCTCGACAGTCGGCGATCCTGTCATAACCCCGCCAATTCCCCCGCCACCGCGAACTGCACGCGCAGCTCATCCCGGTATGTGTCGAGCAGAGCCTCGATCTTCTGCATGCCCCGGCCGATCGCCGCGCGCATTTCATCCCGCCGCTCCAGCCCCTCGATCAGGAAGGCAATCGCCGCGTCCGTCCCCAGCCCCTTCACCGGCAGCAGAAAATCATACCCCAATGTCCCGAACAGCCCGCTGAACTTGCGGCTATAGGCAACCGGCATCACCGGCGTTCCCGATGAATAGGCCGCGATGCAGGCATGCATCCGGCCCGCCACCAGATAGTCCAGACTGGAGATATAGGCCTTCGCCTCGCACGGCCCCGCAAAGTCCGGCACCCTGATCGCGCGGGGGAACTCGGCCGCGAACCGGTCCGCCGCCTGCCCGTCATCATCGCCGCCGTCATGGGTGGACGTGGCATGGGAAATCAGATGCACCTCCACATCGTCCCGCGCCGACATCGCGCCTACAAAGCCGCGCATCAGCTTGCCATAATCGGCATCCAGCCCGAAACGGTTCCGCCCGCTCTCCGCCTCCGCCAGCAGCAGCCCGGACACATTGACGCCCAGGCGCAAGATCGGCCCCGCCCGCTCGGCCGAACGGTCCTCGAACGGCAATGCGAAGGCTACATCCACCGACTGCAAAGCCCGCGCGCGGGGCGCAAGTTCCTTCAGCACGTCGAAAGATTGATGATCCCGCGCCACCACGCAATCGGCCCGCTGCAACGCCCACCGCGCCATCGTCCGGTATGGCTGGCGCGCAAAGGGCCCGATGGTCTGCGGCGACAGGACCAGCGGCACGCTGGCCGCCACTGCCATCATTTTGCTCAGCCACAGGAACAGGAAGCGCTTCAGCCCATAAATATCCGCGAAACTGTCCCCCGCGCCAATATCCAGCACCACATCCTGCCCGCCGATCACGGCCAAGGTCTCGCGCGGATCGATCAGCCGTCGACTGTTGACGTCATACAGCCGCGCTTCGCCGGGACCGATATAGGCCCTTCCCTTGTCGGCAACGCCAATGATCGTGAATTCCGGAACAAGGCCCAGCTCTTCCGCCACCTTCCGCGCGATCGCCATATTGGCGATGGTCAGCGCCCCAACCCCCAGATTGCCCGATTTGCCGCTGTGCCAGAGCAAGCCGATTTTCAATGTCCCGCCTGTCACCTTGCCCCGCTTTGCCTGTCCTCAGCCACCTGCGTCCCGCGCCTCCCGGCCCGCTTCTGCCACGGCGGGCCCAAAACCGCGCTGATAGCGGATCTTGTCCTTGTGCTTCTTCATCACTTCCGCAAGCTGATTCTTCAGCGTATCCGAAATGCCCTTCTGCCGCAGATAACGAAGCGCGAACCGTTCCGCCTCGCCCTCATCCACGGGCGCGGTCCGTATCTCGATGATCCGGTTGACCGTCAGGCTGTCCTGCAGAGGCAGGATGAAAATCTCTCCCGTTGGCAGCGCCAGCATCTGCTTCACCAACTCCGGCGGCGATTGCATCGCGTCCAGCGTGCCCGTGTCCCGCTGGAACTGCACCGCCTCCCGTGCGAACAAGGCCTCGACATCCTGCAGGCCGGTGAGCGGCTTCAGCTTGTCGATCAGCGCCTGTCCCCGTGCCAGCGGCACCCGGATCTGCTCGACCGAAAACAACTTGCGCTGCGCGAACAGGTCCGGATTATCCGCCATATAGCGCCGCGCATCCTCAATCGTGGGCGCGGGCAGGTTCCGGGTCATCGCCCGCTGGAGCATCGCCTCCAGCACAGTCTCCTCGGCGCGCTGCTTCAGCAGCCCGAAGTCGGGATTGTCGTCCAGCTTGCGCGCCCGTGCCTCCCGCGCCAGCAGCTTGCGCGCGATGATCTGTTGCAGCGCCGCCTCCCGCGCCTTGTCCGGATCCTCCGCCGCCGCCCCGGTCATCAGGTCCATTTCGGCGGCAAGCTCCCGCTGGGTGATCTCCATCCCGTCCGCCGTCGCCACAACCTGCCCCTTGGGGGCTGCCGCCGCCTTGTCCTCGCCGCAGCCGGAAAGGCAGATGAGTCCGGCCGCCAACAGGCCCAGACGCAAACTGCTTGTAATCATTGCCAATCCCTCCAATTGCGTTTCGACGATTCACCATATGGGGAAAAGCTGTGCTAGACAGCAGCGACCTCAGCCGATTTGGCGGCTTCCGACGGGAATCCGGAATGTTGCAGAAAAAAGTACAAATGGCCGCAAACTTGCTAATGAGCCGGGCATATTCAAGGAACCGGACCCGCGGAGAGGGGCTGAAGGCCAGAAGCATGCAGCAAGCGCCGACCAAGATCTGCCTCGCCGGTTCGGGCGGCGGACATGTTCGTCAGCTGCTCGACCTGGAGCCGGCATGGCGCGGCCGCGACGCATTCTTCATCACGGAGGACACGGCGCTGGGCAAAAGCCTGGCCGAGCAGCACCGCTGCGCCTTTGTCGCCCATGTCGCCATGGGACAGGCCCGCCTCGGCGCCCCCTTCCAGATGCTCTGGAGCGGCCTTCGGAATTTCTGGCAGTCCGCCGCGATCATCCTTAAGGAACGGCCGGAGGTGATGATCACCACGGGCGCTGGTGCGATGTTCTTCGCCACGCTCTGGGCCCGGCTGCTGGGCGCGCAGATCGTGCTCATCGATTCCTTCGCCCGGTTTGAACGCCCCTCGCTGTTCGCTCGCATCACCGCGCCCTTCGCCCATCACCGGATCGTTCAGTCAAAGGCGCTAGCCGGCTATTGGCCCCGCACCCATATATTCGACCCGCTGAAACTGCTCGACGGCGAGCGCCCGGAAAAGCAGCCCCTGCTGTTCGCCACGGTCGGCGCGACCCTTCCCTTCGACCGGCTGGTGAAAAGCGTATTGGAGCTGAAGGCTTCGGGCGACATACCCGAGCGGATCGTGCTGCAGGTCGGCAAGGGCGCGGGCAAGCCGCCCCCCATGGAGGGCGTCGAAGTGGTAGAGACACTCTCCTTCGGGCAGGTGCAAACGCTGCTGCACGATGCCGACATCGTGGTTTGCCACGGCGGAACCGGATCGCTGATCACGGCGCTGCGGGCTGGCTGCCGCGTCATTTCCATGCCGCGCCTGTTCAAGCGTGGCGAGCATTATGACGATCACCAAGCTGAAATTACGGACGTGTTCGTCTCACGCGGCCTCATCTGGTCGGCCAATAGCGTCGAGGAACTGAAACACGCCCTCGCCGACGCGCGCAAGGCCACCCCCCGCATGGCGACGACGGATCCCGCCGAGCTGATCGACTATCTCAACGGCCTGCTGGAACCTGTTGCTGCATAATCGCGGCCTGTTTCATGCATGACTGATTCCAGGTCGGAGTTGCCGTTGGAGAAAAAGTAACCGTCGCCCCTGCGCAGGCAGGGGCCCCGCTGCCTTTTTCTTGATCTCAAACAAGAAAGCGGGGTCCCTGCCTTCGCTGGGACGACGACTGCTTGTTTGGCAAACGTCCGTTCACCATCCCAACGTCCCATACTCAATGCACATCAACATAGGCCGTGGCCAGCACCCGTCCGCGCCCATCCCGCACCACTGCGATCGATCGATAGTCCCGCTCCAGCGCCACATGCACCAGCCGCTGCGTGGCCCGGTTGGGTTGATGAAAGCCGAACGCTCCATCGACGATCACCGCCGGGCGCGTGGCCAATATCCGTCGAACCTCAACCACCGGATCAGCCCCCAGCCCGCTTGCCTCCGTCCTGATCGACAGATGATTGGGAAAGGCGAAGCGCGTGGGAATGCAGGCGTTGGTCAGACGGTACAGCAGGACCGGCCCGTGATAGACGTAAAGGCACCGCTCCTCCCCCAGATGCGGCTGGATCGCCTTGGCCATCGTGCGCAGTTGCAGCGCGATCGGGCCAGTCGCCCGCAACCGGTGCTCATATAATCCAACATTGTCCATCGACAGGTTGAGCAGATAGACCGCCATGGCACAGCCCGGCAGATTGCCGCGCGCCGCATAGCCGGCGATCAGGCTCCCCATCGGCGCCATCACCAGCGCATAATGCGGATAGGCGGCGCTCAGCACGGCAAAGGCCGCCACACCCGACAGCAGCCAGCCCAGCAGGAACAGCGTTGATATCCACAGACCCCGATCCCGCCGGAACAGGCACTGGCCAAGCGCAAGCGCCGCCGCAATGACGAAGGGCCGCCCGAATTCGCGCACGACATCGTTGACCCGTCCCGCCACGGCCGCGGCCCGATCCGGCCCCTTCTCGAAAATGGAAAAGATATTCGCGAACAGCCACTGATCGAGCAGCCCCATCGCCGCATAGGTCAGCAGCACGAGCAACGTCGGCAGCAGCGCCAGCACGATCCAGACGCCGCCAAGACCAGCCAGCCACCTCCATCCTGGCCCGGCCCGCCACGCCCCCCAGAGCAGCGCCAGCCCCAGAAATCCGCCCGGCAGGACGGCGGTGGGCTTCACCTGGATCGCCAGCCCGCACAACAGCATCGCCGCGCCGCCGGTGACGATCCATCGGCGCGGGCCAGCCGCCTCCTGCACGATCAAGCCATGCACCAGCCACCCGGCCGCAACGATCAGCAGGTTCAGGAACACCTCCGCCTGCCCGCCGAAACCCAGATGGCTGACCAGCAGGCCATTGTAGAGCAGCACGGCGGCAATCGCGCCGATCCAGCCCGAATGGCGCTGTATCCAGACCGCCATGACCCCGCTCGTCGCCGCCACGGCGAGAAGCGCCACGATCTGATACTGGACAATGCCCTCGCCGCCCAAAAGCCTGATCCCCGCATAGAGCAGGAACAGCCCCACGGGCTTGCGGTCCCAGATATCCTCATAGGGGACAGCGCCCCGATTGAGCATATGATCGCCGACGAGCAGGTAGAATTGCTCATCGCCATGCGCGACCAGATCGCCGATCCCGGCCCAACGCACCGCAATCGTGATCAGCGCCGCCATCAGAACGGCGGCAAGCGACGCCGAATTACAGCGCTCAGTCATTAGACTTTGATGACTTCGGGTTGAACCAACCTATAAGCCCCTCCCCTGAAGGAGAGGGGGGATGAGTCAAGATCAATATATTCCGGCATCAGCCCCACTCAGCATGAGCGGACCAAGGTTGATATCGAAACCGCCAACCCTCATTTCCGCTTCCAGGTCAGCACCGACGAGGTCGCATAATTCCACACCACGCCGATCGCCGCGCCCGCAATGCCCGCCAATATCCACATGCGGCTGCTGTCATAGACGATCTCGCCCACGCCCACATTGCCCACCGCGCCGACGGCGCACACCGCGTAAAAGGTGAGCAGCCCCCGCACGAACTGCCAACCCTTCAACTGCATGTCGCGATAGGTCAGCGCATTGTTGAGGATGAAGTTGAACGTCATGGCGACAAACACCGCCAGCGACTGCGCATGGCGGAAGTCCTGCCCGCCAATGTTGAGCGCCAGGCCCAGCACGGCGAGATGCACCAGCAGGCCAAAGCCGCCAACCGCCGCGAACATCAGGAACCGGATGGGCAGGAAATGGCCGAACATCTTTTCCAGCAGCAGGACAATAAACTCCTGCCCGACCTTCGCGTCCAGCTTGCTCTCGCCCGCTTCGCGGCTGCGGAACGTATAGGCCACTTCGGCCGTGCGCAGCGGCCAGGGCACGGACGCCAGCAGGTCGAGCAAGATCTTGAACCCGACATTGGACAGATTGGGGAGCGCCGCCTCGAAGGCCTTCCGGCTCACCGCGAAAAATCCGCTCATGGGGTCGCTGACCTCGGTCCGGATCACCTTGCGCGTCAGCCAGGTCGCCGCGCGCGAAATGCCCGCCCGGCGCTCGTCCCAGTCGCCCGTCGATCCTTCCCCGGCATAGCGGGTGCCTATGGCAATATCAGCCTCATCCTTCAGCAGCTTGTCGATCATCCGGGGCAGCACGCTTTCGTCATGCTGCATGTCGCCATCGACGACAGCCAGCACCGGCGCGGCGCTGGCCAGCATGCCTTCCACCACGGCCGACGAAAGCCCCCTGCGCCCCACCCTCTGCACGCAGCGCACGCGCGGGTCGAGCAGCGCGAATTCCCGCACCTTCGCCGCCGATCCGTCAGGCGAGCTGTCATCGACGAAAATCACTTCCCAGACATAGCCGCTCAGCGCCTTGGCCAGCCGCTCCAGCAACGGGGCGACATTCTCCGCCTCGTTGAACACGGGAACGATGACCCCAACCTGCAATGCGCGCGTACCAGCCTGCATGACGACCCCTGATTGCCCAGACGTCGGCCTGTTAGGGCATCAGGCCGCGCATGGGAAGATCAGGCGTTGGCCGGCACCGAACGAAAGCGGCTACGCGAAAGCCAGCGCCGGGCCGGATGTTCAAACCAGACATTGGAACAATAGGCCGCCGGGATCACTAGCAGGCCGCAGATCGCAATGGCGGCATTGCCGCTCAAACCGGCGCTCGTGAATATCGGATAGCCCACCGTCCGCACCAGCGGATGCAGCATGTAAATCCCATAGGTCAGCGTCGCCAGCGGCGCGATCAGCGCTGCAATCCGCCGTTTCCTGCCCGTCTGATCGGCCGCCAGCGCGACGGCCGCAAGTCCGTAGGTCAGCGCCAGCATCGCCTCCCGCGACGCCTCCGCCCACACGCCCGCGGCAAACAGGATCATAGCGCTCGCCAGCAACCCATCGGCAAAGGGCAATCGGGCCAGGTCGCCCCGGCACGCCCACAGGCTCATGCCGAAGAGAAACCCCGGCACCGCCCGCAATACGCCCAGATCGAAGGTCAGCTTGTGCCATGGCGTATCCCCAGGCAGCCAGGGCTCGACCAGTCCCATCATCCCGATCCAGCCCAGCGCCAGCACCGCCGGCAGCGCGCGGTGCGCGCCCAGCAGTTTCAGGAACAGCGGAAAGAGCAAATACACCGTCATCTCCGCCCCGATCGACCAGCTCACATGATTGAAGCTGTGCCCCGCGCACAGCCCATGCGCCTGCACGAACAGCAACTGCGGCACCGCGCATTCGGGCCGGTATTTCGCCATTTCCCAAAAATCATAGCCCAGCCGCAGCGCCAGGAACCCGGCGAGGAAGTAGAAAAGGAAGGTTGCATAATGCAGCGGCGCCAGCCGCGCGAACCGCCGCTTCAGGAACGTCCCGAAATCCAGCCGGTCCTGATAGGCGCAGGTGATGACAATCCCCGAAATGACGAAGAACAGATCAACCGCAAAGGTCATGTTGCCGAACTGAGTCATCGCCCAACCGGGGCCAGACGCGAAGGTCCATTGATTGCGGAAATGATAGACCACCACCATCACGGCCGCCAGAAAGCGCAGCGAATCGAGCCGAAGCAGCAAGTCGCTCTCGCTCTTGAGGCGCGGAAAACCCGTCTTCACCCGATCAATCCGTGGCCGCGACCGCATCGCGCACGCGCAGCCTCGCCAGCCATCCGGCGATTGCCCGCCCCGGCTGCAATCGGTGGACAAGAATGCCCATGCCCAGCGCCACCAGCACGATCAGCGGCGCATGATCCACATGCAGCTCATACCGCATCAGATGAACGGGAAGCACATGCACCAGATAGATGGTGAAGCTCGCGCCCGACACCCAGGTCACGACCTTCGCCATGAGGGGCGGCAACGGCACGCGCGGTACAAAGAGCAACGCCGCTACCGCCGCCAGCAGCCAGGGCAGCCGATACTGCCCGACAACCGCATAATCCCACCCGCCGAGCGCAGGCGCGGACACATGGAGCGCCGCAAAACCAAGCGCCGCCGCAGCCGCAATCATCTTGCGCACGGGCGTCCTGGCGAAAAACAGCAGCCACCCGCAGGCAATCAGCGGCAGAACGGCATCCGGCGTCATGTTCTGCAACGCGCTGTGCTGGAAGATCGCGAACGCCCCTACTTTCAGCGCCAACGCGCCGCCCAGGAACCACAGCCCGAACAGAAACGGATCGGTTTCAGCCGCCGCTCGCACCCGCCTTATTCGGAACAGCAGGGCGATCAGGATCATGCTCTGAAGCAGCGCTTCCATGAACCAATAGGGCGTCAGGAAAGACTGGAACCGCCCCTCGAAATTGCTGAGCAGCAGGAAGGAGCTGGCCGGAATGTCGCGGTAGAACAGGCCATAAGCCCACAGGATCAGGCAATAGGGCAGGATCACCCGCCGGATCACCGACCACAGCACATCGAAGGACCGCCCGCCGGTCAATCGCGCGAAATTGAACCGCGCCAGGCTGAACCCCACCAGCAACATCAGCACGTCCGCGCCGCCGCCGAAATGCCACTCGGTGCCCGACGCGGCATGATTGGCCACCACGCCGGTAATCGCCAGCGCCCGCAGCAGCGTCTCCGAATCATAAGCTTTCAGCACCTCGGAACGCGCCGTCTTGGGGACCAGCGCGTCGATTTCCGCCACCATCAGGTTTTCCCAGCCTTCGGGCAGATAGCCCAGCCGCCGGTCCAGCTCGCTCGCCGCCGCGACATAGGACAGGCTATCCCCCTCCAGCGTCACGAAGCTGTCATCGGCCGAAACCTCCGCCCGGCCCAGCAACGCGGCGAAAGCCTCGGCAATACTTGCCTCGCGGCCCGCCGCCGGCCGCAATTCCCGCCGCGCTTCGGCCGCCTGCAGGATCGCGGGATAATCGGTCTTGTCCGAGGGCAGCCGCGGCCACTCGTCCATCCATTCAACGTCAAACAGCGCGGCGGGAAGACCAAAGGCCTGCCCCAATTCCCGCGCTATGGAATCGCCATTCCCCTGCCCCCGGCAGGCGTCATTTTCTCCCTGCCTCCGGCAGGCAATGGCAATCAAACCGTCATTCCCCGCCACGGCCGCCGCCACGCCCTTTTGGGCCAGCGCGGCTTCCAGCTCATCCAGGCTGATGCGCAGCCCGAACGGCTTGCAGAAG
>CBHCMH010000005.1:0-18537 GCA_965974445.1 uncultured Rhizorhapis sp. | reverse complement strand
CCCACGCAGGAACTGGACAAGAAGCTGGGCAATCCGGTTCATCACATCCACGGCGGCAAAGTGCCTGAGGGCACGCTGCCGGTGACCTTCGGCCTTCTCCTCAACCTGGTCGGCGTGATGGGCGAGGCCGGGAAGGAGCAGGTCTGGGCCTATCTCGCCAATTATGTGCCGGAGGCCAGCGCGCAGAAAAATCCGGACCTCGACCGGCTGATCAGCCACGCCCTCGCCTATCACCGCGACTTTGTCGCCCCCACGCTGAAGCGCCGCGCCCCGACGGAGAAGGAAGCGGCGGCATTGGCGGCATTGGACGCGGAACTGGCGGCGCTGCCCGCCGGTGCGAGCGCCGAGGATATTCAGAACATTGTCTATGCCATCGGCAAGGACGAGTCCTACGGCTTTGAAAATCTGCGCGACTGGTTCAAGGCGCTTTATGAGACGCTGCTGGGCGCCGAGCAGGGTCCGCGCATGGGCAGTTTCATCGCGCTTTTCGGGGTAGCCAACAGCCGCAAGCTGATCGCCGAGGCGCTGGCCAAGGCATAAGGATCCTGTGCGCGACGGGAATTTCCACTGGAAGTTTCCGGCCGCAACGACCATAGCTCCCGCAATGCAGCATCGCGAGGACATCACCGCCGAAAGGCAAGAGCGAGCCGACTTCCCTATCGGGTTCGTTGAATTCATCGCGTTGATCGCGGCGCTGATGGCTCTGAACGCGCTGTCGATCGACCCAATGCTGCCCGCCCTACCGGCCATCGGTCAGGATCTTGGCGTCGCCGATGACAACAGCCGCCAATGGGTCGTGAGCACCTATTTTCTGGGGCTGGGCATCGGCGCGCTGTTCTACGGATCGCTGTCCGATAGTTTTGGGCGAAAGCCCGTGCTGATCGTGACAATGCTCCTCTACCTTGCGACCACCCTTCTCTGTGCGCTTTCCACCAGCTTTACTGCATTGCTCATCGGCCGTGCGGCCGGCGGCTTTTTTGCCGCATCCACCCGGGTTGTCGCCATCAGCATCGTGCGTGACCGTTTTGTCGGCGATCGCATGGCCAGAATCATGTCCACCGTATTCATCGTCTTCATGATCGTGCCGGTCCTCGCCCCCGCCTTCGGTCAGGTGATATTATACATCGCCAACTGGCGCTGGATCTTCGGCGCGCTGTTGCTGATCGGCGGGGCCACGACGCTCTGGACCGCGTTGCGGCTGCCCGAAACGCTGGCGAAACATAATCGCGTCGGCATCCGGATAGGCGATGTCGCCGCGATTTTCGGTCAGATCATCACGAACCGCTCGGCGCTGGGCTATATGATCGCTTCGGGCATCGCGATGGGGTCGCTTGTCGGTTTCATCAACTCGGTGCAACAGATTTTCTTCGATGTGTTCCATAAGCCTGCGATCTTCGCATTCGCCTTTGCCGGCGTGGCGGGAAGCATGGCAATTGGCAGTTTCCTCAACAGCCGGCTGGTCGAGCGCGTGGGCGCGCGGCGGCTGAGTCAGGGAGCGCTGATGCTGTTCGTCCTCCTTTCGTCCGTGCATGTTGGGGTCATTCTGGCAGGCGCCGAGAATGTCTGGACTTATTGTATCATTCAATCCGCGACGATGCTGGTCTTCGCCTTCAGCGGCCCCAATTTCGGATCGATCTCCATGGAATCCTTCGCGCGGGGGGCCGGCGCGGCATCCTCCTTCCAGGCATGTCTGACGACGATCCTGTCCGCCCTGATCGGCGCGTTCATCGGGGCGCAGTTCGACGGCTCCACCCTGCCTTTGGCGCTGGGTTTTCTGGCCTGCGGATCGGGCGCGCTGCTCAGCGTGATCTGGGCGGAACGCGGCAAGCTGTTCACGCGGCCCAAGGTGCCAAAAATGCCGATGCCCTACCGCTGATTACAATGGCCGACGAGGGTCAGCGTCCGCGATCTGGCCGTCAACCCAGGCTTTTGCTCACCTGCTCCGTCACATCCTTTGAGAGGCCGGGCGTTGCAAGAATCCGCCTCAGTTCCGCCTGCATCCTTTCACCGCGCTGCTCGCCAAAGCGGCGCCAGCGGCCGAGCGGGGGGACAAGGCGGGCAGCCGTCTGGGGATTGAGCCTATCGAGTGCAACGATCGCATCGGCAAGCAGCGTATAGCCCCGGCCTGAAAAATGATGGAAGCCGAACTGATTGGCGGCGAACGCGCCATAGAGCGCCCGCGCCCGATTGGGATTGGCCAAGGTGAAGTCCTTGTGCGCGGCAAGCTCCGCAACCTGATCCACGACATCCTCGCGCGCGGCAAGGGCCTGCGTCTGGAACCATTTGTCGAGCACCAGCGCATTGTCCCTGTACCGGTTGTAGAAGATATCCAGCGCCGCCACTCGTTCATCGCTGGAGCCATTGGCGAGGACGGACAGCGCGCCTTGCCGTTCGGTCATATTGTCGGCCTGCTCGAACTGGGAGAAGGCAAGCGCCGCCGCATCCGGCGCGGCCGTCGCATTCACATAGGCCAGCGCCACATTGCGCAATCGCCGTGCGCCCTTGGCCGCGCCGGACAGGGAAAAGCCGTTGGCCGCCGTGCGCGCATGGGCGGCGCGCCATTCCGCGTCCAGCTGCTGGCCGATCTTGCGGCGCAGCTTCTCCCGCGCGGCGTGGATGGCGTCAGGATCGACGATGCTCATCTGATCACCCAAATAGCTTTCGCTCGGCAGCGTCACGGCGTCGGCCGTAAATGCATCGTCAAGCGCGGAGTCCGTCAGCGTGCGCCGGACCGCTTCAATAAGCTGAGCCTCGTCGGCAACCCGGCCGGACACCGTAGCGACCAGCACATTCACCATCAGCTGCTGCATGGCTTCGTACCGGGCGAAGGGATCATCGTCATGCGCAGACAGGAAGGCAAGGTCATCCTGACTGCGGTTGGTATCGACGATCACCGGCGCGGAAAAGCCGCGATTGATCGACAGCACCGGCGGCGCGGGAAAGCCCTCAAAGCCGATCGTCTGGCGCTGCTCCGTCAGCAGCACCAGCCGCTCCTCAGCGCGGGCGCTCTTCGTCGGGTCGAACAAGGCCACCCGCACGGGAATGGCCATGGGGCGTTTGACCTCCTGGTCCGGGGTCGGCGGCACGCTTTGTTCCAGCGACAATGTGGCGCGGCCGCTGTCTGGCTCATGCGACAGCAGCGCCTTGACATGCGGCGTGCCCGCCTGCTCGTACCAGAGGCGGAATTGCGTCAGGTCGATCCCGCCGCCATCCTCCATCGCGCGGACGAAATCCTCGCAGGTAACGGCCTGCCCGTCATGGCGGTCGAAATAGAGGTCGGTCCCTTTGCGGAAACGCTCCGGCCCCAGCATCAGCGCTATCATCCGGATCAATTCCGCACCCTTGTTGTAGATCGTCGCGGTGTAGAAATTGGAGATTTCCATATAGGATTCAGGCCGCACCGGATGGGCGAGCGGGCCATTATCCTCCGGAAACTGCGCGGCGCGCAGCACGCGGACATCCTCGATCCGCTTGACCGCGGCCGAACCCATGTCGGCGGAAAACTGCTGATCGCGGAAGACGGTAAAGCCTTCCTTCAGCGAAAGCTGGAACCAGTCGCGGCAGGTGACGCGATTGCCCGACCAGTTGTGGAAATATTCATGGGCCACCACGCCCTCTACCGCATCATAGTCCGCGTCGGTCGCCGTTTCCGGGTCAGCCAGAATATAGCGCGAATTGAAGATGTTGAGCCCCTTGTTCTCCATCGCGCCGAAATTGAAGTCGCTGACCGCGACGATGTTGAACACGTCCAGGTCATATTCCCGGCCAAAGGTCTTTTCGTCCCAGGCCATGCTGTTCTTGAGCGCAGTCATGGCATGGCCGGTGCGCGGCAGATCCTCTTCCCGCACCCAGATGCCAAGCTGCACCTTGCGCCCCGAAGCAGTGGTGAAACTGTCCTGGTTGACCTTCAGGTCGCCCGCCACCATGGCGAAAAGATAGCAGGGCTTGGGAAAGGGATCACTCCATCGCGCCCAATGACGCCCGCCCGGCAGGTCCCCCTGCGCCACCGGATCGCCATTGGCCAGCAGCACGGGATAAGCGCTCCGGTCGGCTTCCATGCGGACGCTGTAGGTGCTCAATATGTCGGGCCGGTCAGGAAAGAAGGTGATCCGCCGGAAGCCTTCAGCCTCGCACTGGGTGCACAACAGGCCGCCGCTGGCATATAGACCCATGAGCTGGGTGTTCGTCCTGGGGCTGATTTCGACCAGTGTCTCCACCTCATGCGCGTCGCCCGGCATTTCAAGCACCAGCGCGCCTGCATGCAGGGTCCAGCCATTCTGGTCGCGCTCCACCCCATCGACTTTTACTGACAGCGGCACCAGTCCGTCGCCGTCCAGGCGCAGCGGCCGGTCATGATCTCCGTTGCGCGTCACCTTCAGCACAGCGCGCACCCGCGTCACCGCTGGATCGAGCGTGAAATCAAGCGCAATTTCGGGCACCAGCCAATCGGGCGCGCGATAATCCTCGCGCCGGATGACGGTGGGACTCGGGGCTTGGGTGATTTGGGTGTCGGCCATGGTTTTCCCTACTTCGCCGCGTCCGCGCGCACAATAACTTGCACAGTGTTTTGCACACCACGTAAAGGAAATGGGTCCAGGGAAATGCAATGCCTCACATGATGATCTTCGGGCTTGGCTACACAAGCGGCAGGCTGGCCGCCATGCTGCGCAGCATGGGCTGGCAGGTGAGCGCCACACGGCGCCAAGCGGACGCGGAAGCCATGGCCTTCGATGACCGCGACAATGTGCTGCGCGCCATTGCATCGGCAACGCACATTCTGTCATCCGTACCGCCGGCAGGAGAGGGCGATCCGGTGCTGACGCACTATGGCGACGCCATCGCCCGCGCGCCTGCGCTCTGGACAGGCTATCTCTCCTCGACCGGCGTCTATGGCGACACCGGCGGCGCATGGGTGGATGAAAGCGCGCCCATCGGCGGCGGCAGGCGGAGCGCGCGGGTTGAGGCGGACAGGGCTTGGCAAGCATTGCGCGGCGACGTCCATATTTTTCGCCTGCCCGGCATTTACGGCCCGGGCCGAAGCGCGCTCGATCGCATCAGGGAGGGCAAGGCGCATCGCGTCGCCCTTCCCGGCCAGATATTCAGCCGGGTGCATGTCGATGACATTGTGGCGGGCGTGATCGCGGGGATGCGCGGCCCGCCGGGCGTCTACAACCTCGCCGACGATTTGCCGGCAAGCCAGAACGCCGTCATCGAACATGACTGCGCGCTGATCGGCGCCACTCTGCCGCCGCTCTTGTCGCTGGAAGAGGCGCGCCTTTCGCCCCAGGCGCAGGCTTTCTATGCCGAGAACCGGCGCGTGGCGAATGGCAAGGCGAAGCGCGTGCTGGAATGGCAACCGGCCTATCCGACATTCAAGCATGGCTTGTCGGCGCTGGTCTGACCCGGTCATTTTCAAATTCCATACGGTATGGACGCTGCGCCAGAGGATGTTAGAGAGTGCTGATGGTTCCAAATACCAAGACCGCTCGCGCCATGCGTTACAGCCTTGCCGCCATTTTTCTTCACTGGCTGATTGCAGCCGCCCTGCTCTTCCAGATCGCATTGGGTCTGGGGCTGGAGGATCTGGGGGCAAAGGCGTTTGCGCAATATCAGCTGCACAAGTCCGTCGGAATGGCCATCCTGCTGCTAAGCCTGCTGCGGTTCGGCCTGCGCCTTGCCCTGCCGCGTCCGCCGTCGCTGGAGAGTGGCTTTCCAGGCTTTCTGGCGTCGTCCGTGCATGCGGGGCTCTATGTCTTCATGATTGGTGCGCCGCTGACCGGCTGGATGCTGGTATCGACCGCCGAAATCAAAGTGCCGACGCTGATTTTCGGCACGGTGCCCCTGCCCCACCTGCCGCTGCCGGATGGCCTCCACGCCGTCTTTTCCGGCGCGCATGAGGTTGCAGCGTTCCTTGGCCTCGCGCTTATTGCGTTGCATATCGCGGGCGCGCTGCGGCATCATTGGCTGCTCCGCGATGGACTGCTCTATCGGATGACGCCGGTACGGTCCTGGCTGGTGGCGGCACTCCTGATCGTCCTCGTGCCGGCAGGCTGGGCGGCGGGGCGGGCCATGCTGACGCCTCAGGAGAGTGCGCCAGTTAGCCCGCGACCGCTTATGAGCAACCCGGCCCCGGCACAGCCAGTCGAAAACGGCGTCGCGCCAGCGGCCGAAGCAGAAGCCGAAACAGGAACCGATGCGGCAACCCAGGCCGAAGCGACGGCCGAAGAACAGCCGGAAGAGGCGTCACCCGAGGCAGTACCGCCGCCCCGCTGGACTATCCTGCCCGGGGGCCGCCTCGACTTCACCGCATCCTATCGCGCGGACAGCTACAAGGGTGCCTTTAGCCGCTGGTCGGGGACGATCGTGATGGATCCCGACCGGCCCGAAACCGCCGATATCCGGATAGAAATCGACATGATGAGCGCCAATATGGGGGATGCGACGCAGACCAGCATGCTGCTCGGCGAGGATTTCTTCGCCGCCAGCCAATTTGCAAAAGCGGTGTTCCGGACGAGCAAGGTCCGCAAGACCGGCCCTGACAGCTTTCAGGCGGACGGAACGGTCAGCATGAAGGGGGTGACGGCCGCGCAGACCCTGCGTTTCGCACTTTCGGGCACGGGCGCTCGCCGTCATGTCACCGGGTCAGCCACTATCGACCGCAACCGCTTCAATGTCGGCACCGGCACCAGCGCGCAGGGCATCGCCCCCTCCGTCACGGTGAACTTCGCGTTCGATGCCTCGACGAGTCGCGCGCAATAAAAGCGAAAATCGACGAACAGTGCGTCGGCCATGACCAATTCCAAAAGGTCGATCTTGCGCCCTGATCTGGTTTATGGCTTTCAGGCTTCTTCTCAAGCCTGATGGACCCCTATGCTCGGATTCGCCGCATTCGCTTTCAGCTTCTTCACGATGTTCGTGTTCACCAGCACCTCGCGCAACAAGCGTGAGAATCGGCCGCATTCCCCACGGCTGAAAATGGCGGGCTATTTCCTGTGCGGGCTGCTGCTCGGCGGCTCGGCCATTCTGGCTCTGATCGCGGCAACGGGCGTCGCCGCGCGGCTTTAGACCTGTCGAATTCCAGAGGTTGGTGCGGGCGGTCGGGCTCGAACCGACACTCCGATTAAGGAACTGGATTTTGAGTCCAGCGCGTCTACCAATTCCACCACGCCCGCATGCTGATCGGGGCAAATGCCTGCCCCGGTTCGGCTTCGGCGGACCCTATAGGGCACATTTATTTCGATTGCCAGAGGTCAGTTGGAAGAACTGGGCGGGGCACGCAAGGTTCGCCGGCAAGCCAACATATTTCGCAGGCGCGAACGCCGCTGACTTGCGGTTGGGCGTTAACTGATTATAGTCGCCGCTGCGTGCAGACATGGATAACATTCTAACCGGGAAAGGGTTGACCTTTTGACCGTTCCATCTGCCACGTTCCTTCTCTTCGGCGCGACCGGGGATCTTGCGCATCGCATGATCTTCCCCTCGCTCTACAATTTGTCGGGCGACAACCTGCTGCCCGACGATTTCCTGATCGTTGCGTCGGGCCGTTCGGAGATGGACGATGCGGCATTCCGGAAGGATATCGACAAGTCGCTCAGGGAGTTCCTTGCAGAAGGTCTGTACGACCGGGATCGGGCGGACAGCTTCGTGGCGAAGATCATCTATTGCCCGGTCAATGTCGGCAATGACGCGCAATTCGCCGCGCTGGCGGAACGGGTGAAAGGCCGGGAGGACAGGGGCTTTGCCATCTATCTTTCCACCCCGCCGTCGCTGTTCGCACCGACCGCTCAGGCGCTGGAACGGGCGGGGCTGGCAGGGCCGCTCAGCCGCATCGCCATGGAGAAGCCGATCGGCCACGACCTGGCCTCCTCCCGGGAAGTCAACGCCGCAATGGCCGCGATTTTCGACGAGGAGCGCATTTTCCGCGTCGATCATTATCTGGGCAAGGAAACGGTCCAGAACCTGCTCGCCCTGCGCTTCGGCAACATGCTGTTCGAGCCGTTGTGGAACAGCACGGCCATCGACCATGTGCAGATCACGGTCGCCGAAACCGTCGGGCTGGAAGGCCGGGTCACCTATTATGACGGAGTCGGAGCCTTGAAGGACATGGTGCAGAACCATCTGCTTCAGCTGCTTGCCATGGTTGCCATGGAGCCGCCCGCCCGCATCGATTCGACCGCGGTCCGCGACGAAAAGGTTAAGGTGCTTCGCTCGCTTCGCCCCATGGATGAAAAGAGCGTGCTCACCCAGAGCGTCAAGGGCCAGTACGGTCCCGGCGCGGTCAAGGGGCAGATCGTCATCGGTTATGCCGATGAACTGGGCCATGAATCGGACACCGAGACCTTCGTCGCGCTGAAAGCCTTTATCGACAATTGGCGGTGGAAGGGCGTGCCCTTCTACATTCGCACCGGCAAGCGGCTTCCCAACCGCCAGTCGGAAATCATGATCCAGTTCAAGGATGTCCCCCACTCCATCTTCGCCGCCAAGGGTAAGGGGCTGGAGCCCAACACCCTGATCATCCGCCTGCAGCCGGAGGAAAATATCCGCCTGCTCATCATGGCAAAGCAACCGGGGCTGGACCGGGAGGGCGTCGAATTGCGCGAGGTAGGGCTCAACGTCAGCCTGGACGCCGCCTTTGCCAAGACGCGGCGGCGCATCGCCTATGAACGGCTTATCCTTGACCTGCTGGAGGGCGACCCGACGCTGTTCGTGCGCGCCGATGAAGTTGAGGCCGCCTGGAGCTGGATCGACAGCATCCACGATGGCTGGGCCGCCGCTGGCGTGAAGCCGGCCAAATATGCATCCGGGAACTGGGGTCCCTCCTCGGCCATTGCCCTTATCGAACGCGATGGAGCAAGCTGGCATGACTGATGAAGACCGAAGAGGCCAAGAGCCTTGGCTGCTCGCAAACATCATGCCCAATGCGGTGGTATTGGCCATGGCCGAGCCCGGCAATTCGCCAAGGCCGTATGGACAGCGGGAGTATGCCGCCGCGGAATTTCCCACGTTTTCTTACGCGTTGCAGCGCTTTTCCGAAGATAGCGGGATAAGGCTGACCGACCGCGCCTGCGCCATATCCGTGTGCGGCGCCGTGACCGGCGAGGCAGTGAAAATCACCAATGGCCGCTGGCTGCTGTCTCCCAGCGGCCTGCGGCACCTGTTCGGTGAGAATCTGCTTATCGTCAACAATGTCTGCGCGACGCTGTGGGCAACCAGGACGATGGCGGATTCCCAGTGCACATCCGTTCCGGACAAGGCGGGCCATCAGCCCCTCCGGCTTGGCGCGCGCGTCATGATCTGGGTCGATGACGGCCTGGGCGTGGCGAGCATGAAGGTCGATGAACGGGGACAAACGGCTGTGTGGAGCAGCGAGGGAGGTCATATCCCATTTTCTGCCCGGACCACCCAGGAACTGGCGTTGCTCGACGCGATAGCCGGAAAGAGGCTCCCCGCCAGCTACGAGCAGATTCTGGGGCTTGCGCCCGGCGATCCGGCATGGAACGCGATCTCGCCCCGGCCTGGCCCAGCGGAGATAGAGAGGCTTCGCGCCGTTTTCCTGGGCCGCTTCGCTAACACGGCGGCGCAAATGTTCGCCGCCTGGGAAGGCATCTATCTTTGCGGATCCCAGCTTCCCGACCTGTCCGATACCGGACTTGCGACGCTGTTTCTGGATGCGTTCCATGGCGATGGGCCGCACCGGCGAATGCTTATGGAGACGCCCTGCTGGATGGTCGGGTCCGATGGCATGGAGTTGAATGGGGCGGCGGCTGCCCTCTCCGAAAAATTCAGGATGAATATCAATGCATGACATTGTCTCCGCCGTTACGGAGCGGGTGATCAGGAAAAGCGCGAAGAGCCGCGCCAAATATCTCGATCTCATCAAACGCGGACGCGACGCCGGCACCAATCGCGGCAAGCTGAGCTGCGGCAACCTCGCCCATGCCTTTGCGGCAAGCGGCGACGACAAGCCGGTGATCAAGGCGGGCAACGCCATGAACATCGGCATCGTCACGGCCTATAACGACATGCTATCGGCCCATCAGCCCTATGGCCGCTATCCCGAAGCGATCAAGATCGCGGCGCGGGAAGTCGGCGCAACGGCCCAGGTTGCGGGCGGCGTGCCCGCCATGTGCGACGGCGTGACGCAGGGGCAGGCCGGCATGGACCTGTCGCTGTTCAGCCGCGACAATATCGCCATGGGAACGGCCATCGCGCTCTCCCACGCCATGTTCGAAGGCGCGCTGCTGCTCGGCATTTGCGACAAGATTGTCCCCGGCCTGCTGATCGGTGCGCTACGCTTCGGCCATCTGCCGACTATCCTCATCCCGGCCGGCCCCATGCCTTCGGGGCTCGCCAACAAGGAAAAGGTCCGCATCCGCCAGCTCTACGCAGAGGGCAAGGTCGGCGAGGCCGAGTTGCTGGAGGCCGAGAGCGCCTCCTATCATGGCGCGGGCACCTGCACCTTCTACGGCACGGCCAATTCCAACCAGATGATGATGGAGGTGATGGGCCTGCACATGCCCGGCGCGGCCTTCATCAATCCCGGTACAAAGCTCCGCAGCGAGATCACCCGCGCGGCAGTGCACCGGGTGGCGGCCATCGGCTGGGACAGCGAGGATTACCGCCCGCTGGGCCTCTGCGTCGATGAAAAGGCGATCGTCAACGCCATTGTCGGATTGCTGGCGACCGGCGGCTCCACCAACCATGCCATCCATCTTCCCGCCATCGCCCGCGCGGCGGGGATCATCATCGACTGGACCGACTTTTCCGAGCTGTCCTCAGCCGTTCCCCTGCTCGCCCGCGTCTATCCCAACGGCTCGGGCGATGTGAACCATTTCCATGCGGCCGGCGGCATGGCGTGGGTCATCAGCCAGCTGCTGGATGCCGGGCTGCTGCACCGGGACATCATGACGGTCGCAAGGGCCGACCTCACAGGTTACGGCATGGAGCCGGTGCTGGAGAACGACGCGCTGGTCTGGAAGGACGCACCGTCCGAGCCCCGCGACGATGCAATGCTCCGGCCGGTATCCGATCCTTTCCAGCCCGATGGCGGCATGCGGCTGCTCGAAGGCAATCTGGGCCGCTGCATCATGAAGATCAGCGCCGTCGAGCAGGACCGCTGGACAATCGAAGCGCCCGCCCGCGTCTTTTCCACGCAGGAAGATGTGCTGAGGGCGTTCAAGGCCGGCGAGCTTGACCGGGACGTGATCGTCGTCGTCCGGTTCCAGGGACCCCGCGCCAACGGCATGCCGGAACTGCACAAGCTGACCCCCGCGCTGGGCGTGCTGCAGGACAGGGGCTTTCGCGTGGCGCTGCTGACCGACGGACGCATGTCCGGCGCGAGCGGCAAGGTGCCCGCCGCCATCCACCTGACGCCGGAGGCATTGGGCGGTGGCCCGATAGGGAAGCTGCGCGATGGGGACATGGTGCGTGTATGCGCGGCCAGCGGCGTGGTCAGCGCCTTGGTCGATGAGGCGGAATGGAGCGGCCGGGCGGACGCCGATCCGCTGCCGCCGCCCTATGATACCGGACGCGAGCTGTTCGCCCTGTTCCGCCACCATAGCGACAAGGCCGAAGAAGGCGCGTCGGCCATGCTGGCTGCGATGGATGCCGAGCTGTGAAGGAAATCATTGCTGTAGATGTAGGCGGCACCAACGCCCGATTCACCCGCGCAACCCTGGAGGACGGTAAAGCGCCTCAACTGGGCCAGGTCCGCAAGTACAAGGTCGCGGAACATGTCAGCCTGCACGACACATGGGCGGCCTTTGCACGCGACGAAGCGGCGGACGGCGCCGGTCCCCTGCCCCGGTCGGCCTGCATTGCCTTCGCAGCGCCAATCGGGCGAGATATCGTCAAGCTGACCAACAGCAATTGGGTAATACGGCCCGCCGCGCTTGCTGACGACCTTGGCCTTGAGCATCTGAAGCTGATCAACGATTTCGAGGCCGTGGCCCATGCCGTGTCGCGGTTGCCGGAAGAAAATCTGGAACTGCTGTTTGGACCAGACGCCCCGTTCCCGCACAACGGCTCGGTGACGGTCATGGGACCGGGAACGGGCCTGGGCGTGGCGATGGTGCTTTATGACGAAGGCATTCCCCATGTCGTCGCGACCGAAGGCGGCCATGTCGATTTCGCGCCACTCGACGCGATGGAAACGCATATGCTCGACCATCTCCGGTCGAAATTCGTGCGCGTATCGACGGAACGGATCGTGTCCGGACCCGGTCTCAACAATATCTATCAGGGTCTGGCGATCCAGAATCAGGAGAAGATCGCGCTGCTGTCGGACGCTGATCTTTGGGCTGCGGCACTGGACGGCAGTATCCCGCTGGCGCGCACCGCGCTGGACCGGCTGTGCCTGTCCTATGGTTCTGTTGCAGGCGACCTTGCGCTGGCGCATGGGCCGCATGCGGTTGTGCTGGCCGGCGGCTTGACCTGGCGGATGCGCGATCACCTGCTCAGCAGCGGCTTTCACACGCGTTTCACGGCCAAGGGCCGCTACGAAAATCTGATGGCGTCGATCCCGATCCGCCTCGCCATGCATGATGAGATCGGTTTGTTCGGGGCGGCCGCCGCATTCCGGGAGACGAAGATATGAGCCTGAGCGTCGATGACATCATGGAACTGGCGCCGGTCATCCCCGTGCTCGTAATAGAGCGCGTGGAGGACGCGGAGCCCATTGCCCGTGCACTGGTGGCAGGCGGCCTTCGCGCGCTGGAAGTCACCATGCGCACGCCGGTCGCGCTGGAGGTAATGCGGGAAATGGCAAAGGTGCCCGGCGCGGTTGTCGGCGCCGGTACGGTGCTCAATCCCCGGCAGCTTGATCAGGCCTTGGAAGCGGGGGCGCAATTCATCGTCAGCCCAGGCCTGACCGAGCCATTAGGCAAGGCGGCTATTTCCAGCGGCGTCGCCTTCCTTCCCGGCACGGCCACGGCGGGCGACATCATGCGCGGCATGGACATGGGCCTGGAACGGTTCAAATTCTTCCCCGCCGCGACATCGGGCGGGCTGCCTGCCTTGAAGGCGCTGGCGGCGCCCTTCCACACGGCAAGATTTTGCCCCACCGGCGGGATCACGCCGGACACGGCAGCGGCCTGGTTGGCCGAATCCGCGGTAAAATGCGTGGGCGGAAGCTGGGTCGTACCCAAGGGCCCGGCTGATCCGGCCCGGATCGAAGCGTTGGCGCGGGAGGCGGCGGTGTTAAAGCCGCGCTGATCCGCACAACGTTTTACCCAATGGCGGACCAGGCGTCGGCGATTTCGCTGATGATGTGGCGCGCCTCATTCATTTCGGCGGCCGAGCGGGCCTGCAGCCCTGCGACGATCAGGCGGCGGGCTTCGCGATAAATCTGGGCAAGGCCCACGGCGACCTGGCCGCCCTTTTCAAAATCAAGGCTGCTTTCCAGGGCATGCAGGATCGAGAGCGCCCGCGCCTGCTTCTCGGAACATTTGCCCCGGTCGCCTTTGCGGTCGGAAATGATGGACGCGTCGATCGCCAGCAGCAGTTCATCGAACAGGATCTTCACCAGCTGGTGCGGGTTCGCGCCCTCCACCCGGCTGCCGGTGGCCACCGCCGCATAACGCCGGCTGGCAGCCCCGCTATATCCGCTTCCGAAATACATGATCCTGTTTCCTTTTTGCATTAATTATTGTCGGCGTTGTTCCACATCTTGATCTGCTGCTCCAGATAGCTCTGGGTCGCCTTCAAAGATGCAAGCCGGGTGTCCATGGCGGAGAAGGTGGCGCTCAGCCGTTCCTCATAGCCCTCCATATAGGTTTCGAACTTTTCCCGCTCAGCCGCGATCTTCTCCTGAATCGCCTTGTAGCGTTCCTCCGCCTTTACCAGAGCGCCGGTATCGTCATCCTGCAGCGTGTCCTTGATGGACTCCAAGGCACCGGCCAGGCCGGGATTGCTGGCGTCCTGCACCGGGGGGTTGATCATGGCCGTTACCGCCGCGGGGTTCGCTTCAAGCGCTGCGTCGAGCTTCACCTCGTCGACGCCGAGCGTGCCGTCCTTGTTGGTGAAGACGCCGATCTGCGCCAGCGACGTATAATCCCCGCTGGCGGCAAGTGCGGTCGAGGTCAGCTTGCTGAGCATGTTCTTCATCTGGCGGATGCTGGAATCGGCAGCCAGAATGCCGCCCGGCGTGTCCTTGCCGCCGGCAACCGTCAGAGCGCTGAGGGAGTTCCAGAGACCATTGTAGGCATCCTTGAATTCCAGAACCAGATCGCGCATGCCCGTTGTCGGCTGCTCTTCGGAAATGGTGACGATCGTTCCCTCGGCCGCCTTCACCAAATCAATGGTGACATTCGGAATCGCGCCGGTGATGCTGTTGCTCGCGAAGCTTGTTTCCACGCCATCGAGAACCACCGTCGCATTCTGCGCCTGGCGCGTGCGGGTCATACCGCCGGCCGCGCCGTCCCAAGTGAAACGCAGCAGGTCCGCGTCGGCATTGCCGCTGTCGGTCAGGGTGAAGGCCTCGCTGGCCCCGATGCCGCCCTTCAGAACCAGCCGCGCGCCGGCGCTGTCGGTGACGATGCTGGCGGTGACGCCCGCATCGGCATCGTTGATTGCGGCGGCAAGGCCGTCGAGCGTGTTGTTGCTGCCGTCGATGGTGATGGCATAGCTGCCCGTGGAGGTCGTCAGGGTCAAGGTGCCAAGGCCGACGGCCGTGCCGCCATCAGCCAGCGTCGCCGACTTCAGCACCTGCGAATTGGCGAGCTGCTTCACTTCCATTTCAATGGGAAGGCCGGACAGGTCCCCTTCCTGCGTCAGGCTGACCTTCGCGATGCTGACGTCGCTGGATACCGGCTGGCCGGAAAAGGAGCTGGTCGATAAAAGTTGCGACAGAGCCGTCGAAAAGGTGTTGAGCGCGCTCGACGCGTTTCCGAGCGCTGAAATTTGCGCGCCGACCATGGAGGCGCGGGAATTCAGCGCCTGTTCCTTCGGATCGCGCACGGCTGCCACAAGCCCGCTCACGATGCTGGCGCTGTCAATGCCATAGCCCATGCCCAGCGATGCGGTAATGGATGATGAAACATTCGAGACCATGGCTCTTCCCTTCAGGCGTTAGAACGGCGGCGGGACCGGCTTTTTTAGCCCCGCCGTCATTCGTTTCCGCAGCAATTACTGCAAGGATTATGCCAAACTTCCCTCGGCTATGCCGGTTTCGACATTGGCCTGCGCCGCCAGGGAAAGTGCGGCCGCAGCGCGAATGGATTCCGCTATTTCGATGGCCCGTTCCACAACATCCCGGCTGGCGGGCGGCATGGGCACAATGATTGTAGGCCGTGGAAGAAGCGCCTCGATCCGGGCTTCCAGAGACGCGGAGTCGATGGACGCCGCATCAATCTCTGAAAGCAATGCGGCGATTTTCGCCTGTGCTTCGGCGACCTCGGCGGCACTGGAAAGCTGCTGATCGATATCAGGATTGCCGGCGGGATCGCGGCTGCCAGAGGTTTTGCCCTCTTGGCGGCTGGGCGTCTGGCCGGAAGCCTGCGCCTCCGCCACGGCGCGGCTGGCCATTTCCGCCGTTCTGGATGGTTGGATATTGCTGTTGCGGGCGAGAAAATCGTTCATGTGCCAATCCTGTACTCTGCCCCGCTACGGAAGGACGGACGCGCGGTGCAGAAGTTTAGGATTTTTTTCGGCCACTGCGATTATTGCGCCGTCACTCCGTCTTGCGCCCGTCCGCGTCGAAGCGCAGATCGTCGGGCACGGTGATATGCGGCCGGTCCATCTCGCTCGCCATCTTGTTCTCGATGCGGAAGACGAAGGCCAGCACGGTGGCGACCGCCATATATAGCTGCTCGTTGATCGCCTGCCCCGCCTGCGACGTATAATAGATGGCACGCGCGAGTTCGGGATATTGCATCAGCGGCACGCCCTTTTCATTAGCGAGCTCGCGAATGGCGAGCGCGGTATCGCCCCGTCCGCGTGCGACGACGACCGGTACGCTGTCTTCACCCAGGCGATAACGCAGGGCGACCGAGAAATGCGTGGGGTTGGTGATGACCACCGAGGCCTCGCCGATTGCGCTCCGGGCGGAATGGCTGAGCAGTTCATACTGGCGGCGGCGAATATGGCCCTTGAGTTCCGGTGAACCTTCGGTTTCCTTGTGCTCGTCCTTCAGATCCTGCTTCGACATGTTGAGGCGCTTGGACCGCTGGAACATCTGCGCAGGGATGTCGATCCCGGCGATGATGAACAATGCGCCGGCCATGACCAGGCAAGCGACGACGAACAGGCTCCCCAATTCCACCAGCGCGGGACGAATGCCCGACTGGCCCATCTGGACAATCGCCTCCAGCCGGTCCCAGATGATCCAGAAGCCGATCGCTCCGAGCAACACGACCTTCGCAAGGGATTTGAACAGTTCGATCAGGCCCTGCATCCCGAACATGCGCTTGAGGCCGTTGAGAGGATTGAGCTTTTCCGGCTTGGGCGCAAAAGCGCTGGCGCGAAAGCCGAGCGACCCCAGCATGGCGGGCGCGGCGATGGCCGCAATCAAGGTCGCGGCCATGATCCCCCCGATCGGCAAGAGCACCAGTCCAAGCAGCTCATAGGCCCGCTTTTCAGGGGCGAAATTGAGAACGTCATTCTGGTCGAGGCGAAGTCCCTCGATCAGCATGTTCGCCATGGCCTCCATGATCGCAGGACCGGCGAGCGCGATCCAGACCGTCCCCGCCATGACTACCAGCGCCGTGCCCAGTTCCTTCGACTGGAGAACGTCGCCCTTCTTCTCTGCATCGCGCAGCCGCTTCTGGGTCGGTTTTTCGGTCTTTTCGCCGCTGGACGAGCCTTCCGCCATTTACCGGCCCTCTGCCAGGAATTGCGCCTGATCAAGGCCAAGGCGGAGGGCGCCCATGATGGCGTCGCTCATCACCGGCGCCGCCATGGCCAGCCCGATACCGGTGTTGCCGCTGGTCGGCTCCACGATCACCGAAAACAGGTTCAGCGAGGGCGCGGAACGCGCCAGCATCGCCATTACGACCTGGATGAGGATCAGGGCGAAGCCGACGGGAAGCGCAATCGTCAGCCCCACTCCGAACAGCGTGCCGCCGAACAGGACCAAGCCGTAAATGGCGTTGTTGGCCATCATCGCGCCGGGCGGGATCGCCTCATAGCTTTTGACGATGAGACCGATCAGCATCAAATGCCCGTCCATGGCGAGGAGCAGAAATGTGGCAAGCACCGACAGGAAAGTGCCGACGACCGGCGTCGATTGACCGCTTGCCGGATCCATCATGCTGGAAAAACCAAGGCCCATGGCGTTGCTGATGACTTCGCCCGCGACAAAGGCGGCGGAATAGCCGATCTGCAGCGCGAACCCGATGGCCAGCCCCGCCAGCACCTCGCCGGCCACCAATATGATGCCGGCAAATGTGGCAATGCCCCCGGCGGGCATGTCGAAGGCGACGCTGTTGAGCGCGGCCATGCCAAGCGCCAGCGACAGGATGAGGCGAAGCTGCACGGGAACAGCCTGGGTACCGAACACCGGCGCTGCCAGAAAGGCCGCGCCCGGACGGATCATTGCCACCAGCCAGAGCCAGAGCTGATCCTCCACCCCGGCAAGGCCCGGCGCGATCATTGCAGCAGTTCCGGAATCCGGCTGAATATCTCGCGCGTGAAATCCGCGACGAGGAACATGATCGATCCGCCAAACAGGGCCAGCATCAAGGCCACGACGATCAGCTTGGGGACGAAACTCAACGTCGCTTCGTTGATGGAGGTCGCCGCCTGGATCATGCCAAGCACCACGCCGGCCAGCAATGCGGGGATCAGGATCGGCGCGGTCGCCAGCGCCGTGATGTACAGCGCCTGCTGGGCAATGCCGATGAAGAAATCGGAGTTTTCCATGTCCCCCTTCGTACCCCTAGGTCACGAACGACCCGGCGAGCGAGCCCATGGTGAGCGCCCAGCCGTCCACAAGAACGAAGAGCAGCAGCTTGAACGGCATGGAGATGATCGTCGGCGACAGCATCATCATGCCGAGCGCCATCAACGTCGATGCAACAACAAGGTCGATGATGAGGAACGGCAGAAAGATCAGGAACCCGATCTGGAACGCCGTCTTGAGTTCGCTGGTGACGAAGGCGGGAAGCAGGATGGAGAAGGGAATGTCCTGCGTCGTGGCGAAGGGCTTGGCTTCGGCAAGATCGGAAAACAGCTTCAAATCCGTTTCGCGCGTCTGCTTCGCCATGAAGCCGTGGAGGACGTTGCCCGAACGCGCAATGGCTTCCTCGATGGAAATCTGACCCGCACCATAAGGGTCCATCGCCTGATTGTTGATCGCATCGACCGCCGGCCGCATCACGAAGAGCGACAGGAAAAGCGCAAGCCCCACCAGCACCTGATTGGGCGGCGTCTGCTGCAGGCCCAGCGCCTGACGCAGGAGTGAAAGCACAATGATGATGCGAGTAAAGCTGGTCATCATGAGGATCAGCGACGGCAGCACCGTCAGCAGGCTCATCAGGATGAGTATCTGGAGGCTCAAGGAGAGCGGGCGGCCTTCCCCCGATACGTCGGAAAGCGCCTTGG
>CBHCMH010000004.1:0-19076 GCA_965974445.1 uncultured Rhizorhapis sp. | reverse complement strand
CAGCGAGAAACATTATTGGAACGCCGACGGCATCAGCCTGGAACGGGGCGTGCATGATGTGGTGCTGCGCGACATCGTGATCCGCAACTGCACCGATGGCGGGATCGACAGCAAGGCCACCAACCTCCTGATCGACCGGGCGAGCATAACCGGATGCGCCAGAAATCTTCGCCTCTGGGAAGATACCGCCATCACAAGCCTTGAAAGCATCGATCCGGTCAAGCGCGGGGGTGTTGGCGGGGTGGCTCATATCGGCCTGTACAAGGGATTGGAAAAGGTCCGGATCGACCGACTGATTGTCCGCTCGGCCAAGCCCGTCCCCATATTCCTGATGGAAGTGGATGCTCCGGCAACAATCGTGATCGGCAGCCACGACATCGTTACGCCGCGCGGCACACCCATCGTCGGCGGGCAATTTCCCGACCGGCTCAAGCTGATCTGGAAAAGCGGTCCGCCAAAGCTTTGATGAGTGGGCAGCTGGGCCGTCCGGTGTCTTGCCGATGCCGCCGCCGGTCGCCATGTTGGGACCATGCGGGGGTATTGGTCCAGGCCAAAGGTGCGCGGGCGGGCCAGCGGCTGTGGGATCGGAGATAGCGGAGCGGAAGTGCCATGTCCGTGCAGTTGAATCACACCATCGTCTGGTGCCACGACAAGCACAAATCCTCGAACTTTCTGGCTTATGTCCTGGGCCGGGCGGCGCCCGTTCCATTTTATCATTTCATGGTGGTGGAACTGGATAATGGCGTGTCGCTGGACTTCATGGAGAAGGACGGCGAGATCGCACGTCAGCATTATGCCTTCCTCATCGATGAGGGGGAATTTGATGCGGCTTTCGCGCGTATCCGTGCGGAGGGTGCTCCATATTGGGCGGACCCGGGACGTTCGCGCCCGAATGAGATCAATCATAATGACGGCGGCCGCGGCGTCTATTTCGAGGATCCGGATGGGCACCTGCTTGAGCTGCTCACGCGGCCCTACTCCAGCGGCTGAAGGTGCGCGTTACCGGTTGCCGTGGTCCGTCCAGCGCTTTTCCCCGTCGCATTGAACCAATCGCGGCCCCGGCCGTTGCCTTGATCGTGTGCCCTGGAAACTGGAGTGACGTTCCATGACTTTTCTGCTGCCGGAACTTCCCTATGCCAAACATGCATTCGGCGATGTGATTTCGGAAGAAACCTTCGACTACCATCATGGCAAGCATCATGCCGCCTATGTGCAGAAGGCGAATGAACTGCTGCCGGAGGCCGGGCTGGAAGGGGCCACCCTGTCGCAAGCGATCCACGCCGCCAAGGCAACCGGCAAGGCCACCCTTTTCAATCAGGTCGGGCAGATCTGGAACCACTCATTCTACTGGCTCTGTCTCAGCCCCGAAAAACAGCGGCCGACGGGCCGGCTGCTCGACAGGATTCAGCAGGATTTCGGCACTCTGGACGATATGTTGACGCAGTTCCAAGCAGAGGCTGTCGATCATTTCGCCAGCGGCTGGGCCTGGCTGATCCTCAACAACGGCAAGCTGGAAATCACCTCGCTACACGATGCCGACACGCCCGTCGCTTATGAGGGCATGCAGCCCTTGCTGACGCTCGATGTTTGGGAACATGCCTATTATATCGACTATCGCAACGCGCGGCCGGACTATGTCGATGCGCTTCTGAACAACGCGATCAATTGGGAATTCGTCGCGCAAAATCTTGATGGTGAGGGTGTGAGACGCGCGGATCAGCGGGGGTGATCCGTATCTCCCCTCCCGTTTACGGGAGGGGTCGGGGGAGGGCCTGTAAGGGCAAGGGAGGGACATGCCCTCCCCTAGCCCCTCCCCCGCGCGGGAGGGGAACAACTCACCCTTGCGGCGGCAATGTTTCGCCGATTTCCTCGCTGTCCAGCTTCTTCCCGATATCGAGCCCGTGCCGCAGCAGCATCGGGATGTTGGCAAGCGCGAACACGAAGGAGAGCGCGGTGACGGCCCATACTTTGAGCGTCAGCCACAGATCGAAGGTCAGGAATGCGCGCATCCCCTCGTTCAGCACGGCCATGAAGACGAAGAACAGCGCCCAGTTGCGCGACAGCTTCATCCAGCCTTCTTCGGAAAGGCCGTCATAGGCTGCCTGCAGCAGATATTTGAGCAGCGGCTTGCCCTTGAACAGCCCGCCGAACAGCATCAGCGCGAAAAAGGCGTAGATGACGGTCGGCTTGATCTGGATGAAGCGCTGGTCATGGAAATAGATGGTGAGGCTGCCGAAGCCGACCACCAGCACGGCCGACAGCCAGAGCATCGGCGATACCTTGCCCAGTTTCACCTTCGACACGAGCACCGCCACGACGATCGCCGCCATGAAGGCAGCCGTTCCGGCAATGATGCCGACGAACTTGTAGGTCAGGAAAAACACCAGAAGCGGCCCGAAATCGAGCAATAGGCCGATATTACCGGGATGCTTTTTGGGCGGCTCTTGAACGTCAGTCATAGGCAGTTCCCGCAATCGCCCTCGCCAGTTCCCTGGGATCGAACGGGCGGAGGTCGTCTATGGTTTCTCCCACGCCAATGGCATGGATGGGAAGCTTGAATTTCTCCGCCGCGGCAACCAGCACGCCCCCGCGTGCAGTGCCGTCCAGCTTGGTCATGACCAGGCCGGTGACGCCCGCCAGGTCCTGAAACACCTCGATCTGACTGAGCGCATTCTGCCCCGTCGTGGCGTCGAGCACCAGCACCACGTCATGCGGCGCGGCGGGATTGAGACGACCCAGCACCCGGCGGATCTTGGCAAGCTCATCCATCAGTTCGCGCTTGTTCTGAAGGCGTCCGGCGGTATCGACGATCAGGACGTCGATGCCGGTGGCGGTCGCCTGCTTGACCGCCTCATAGACGATTCCCGCCGCGTCGCCGCCTTCCTTCCCCGTGACGATGGGAACCCCCAGGCGTTCGGCCCAGACTTTCAGTTGTCCGATGGCGGCGGCGCGGAAGGTGTCGCCTGCCGCCAGCATCACGCCATAATCCTGCTCCTGGAACAGATGCGCGAGCTTGGCGATGGTCGTGGTCTTGCCCGACCCGTTGACGCCGATGACAAGGATCACCTGCGGGCGGGGAAAGGCCTCGATCTCCAGCGGCTTGGCCACCGGCTCCAGCACTTGCGCGATTTCCTCCGCGACGATCTCGCGCAGATACTCCTCGGTCAGTTCCTTGTTGAAGCGCCCTTCGGCCAGGCGGTCGCGGATGCGCGCGGCCATGGCGGGGCCAAGGTCGGAAACGATCAGCGCCTCCTCGATCTCGTCCAGTGTCGCGTCATCCAGCGCGGCCTTGGTGAACAAGCCGGTCAGGTTGTCGCTTAAACGGTCGGATGTGCGGCGGAAGCCGCCGAACAGGCGCTGATGCCAGCTTTTCTCGGTCATAGGGCCTCTTGGGCGATCAGGCGGCCCTTCTCAAGTCCGATAATGGTGACGGGAAGAATTGTGCCGGGATGCGCCATCGGTTCTATTCGGGCGTCACCCCAGCGACGGTTGGGGTCTGTGTCCGCATGATACGACCCGGCCATAGGAGACCCCAGCCTTCGCTGGGGTGACGGAGAGAGCGTTACAGGCGCGAAATTCTCCGCATGGCCGGAAAGACCGTCGCGTTCGACCAGAACCTTCTGGCGCGTGCCTTTGAGTGAGGCCAGCCATTGACCCTTCCGCGCGTCGCAGGCCGCCCGCAACCGCGCTGCGCGTTCCTTTATGACGGCGGGCGCCAGTTGCGGCATGCGGGCGGCAGGCGTGCCGGTACGGGGGGAGAAGGGGAAGACATGGCCGTAAACAATGTCGCAGTCGGCGACGAGGCGAAGGCTGTTGTCGAACATCTCCTCGGTTTCGGTCGGAAAGCCAGCGATGATGTCCGCGCCGATGGCTATTTCTGGCCGGGCAGCCTTGATCCGTTCGACAAGCGCGATGGCTTGCTCGCGGCTGTGGCGGCGCTTCATGCGCTTGAGGATCATGTCGTCGCCTGCCTGTAGGGACAGGTGCAGATGCGGCATGATACGTTCGTTCCGGGTGATGAAGTCGAACATCCGCTCGTCAATCTCGACCGAATCGAGCGAGGAGAGGCGCAGGCGGGGAAGCTCGGGCACCTTGTCGAGAATCCGTTCGATCAGCAGGCCGAGCGTGGGCTTGCCGGGAAGGTCGGGGCCATAGCTGGTGACGTCCACGCCGGTCAGAACGACCTCCCGATAGCCCGCATCCACCAAGGCCTTGATCTTGTCGATAACCGCGCCAGCAGGCACCGAGCGGCTGTTTCCCCGGCCATAGGGGATGATGCAGAAAGTGCAGCGGTGGTCGCAGCCATTCTGCACTTCCACAAAGGCGCGGGCATGGTCGGCAAAGCCGCTCACCAGATGCGGCGCGGTATCGCGGACGGCCATGATGTCGGAGACGCGGACTCGAGCTTCGTCGCCCAGTCCGTTTGTGTCGAGCGCAGTCGAGACACGTTGCGCCGCCCTTGCCTCACGTCCCTCGACTTCAGCCAAAGGCTGAAGTTTATCCTGAGCGCCCGCCCTGCGGGCAGTCGAAGGGCTCGGGACGAACGGAAGGAAGCTGCCGACCTCAAATTTCTCCCTGTTCCCCACCACGCTATCCACCTCCGGCATGGCGGCGAACATGGCGGGATCGGTTTGCGCGGCGCAGCCGGTGACGAGGATGCGGGCGTCGGGCCGGGCTCGCCGGGCGCGGCGGATGGCCTGGCGGGTCTGGCGCACGGCTTCGTTGGTCACGGCGCAGCTATTGACGATGACAAGGTCATCCTGCCCGCCCGCCAGCGTCCGCATGGTTTCGCTCTCGGCGATGTTGAGCCGGCAGCCCAGAGTGATGATCTCAGGGCCGCTCATCCAAAGCGGCTCCAGTCGGCCTCGCCCTCGAATACGGAGGTGGCGGGGCCGGTCATGCGGATGGATTCGCCGGGTGCCCAGCCGATGACAAGATCGCCGCCCGGCAGGCTGACCGTCACGGGGCCTGTCACCAGTTTCCGGCGGATGGCGGCGACGGCGGTGGCGCAGGCGCCGGTTCCGCAGGCCTGCGTCAGTCCCGCGCCGCGCTCCCAGACGATCAGGCGGAGATGATCGGGGCCGATGACCTGCGCAAAGTTGACGTTCACCCGCTCGGGGAATAGCGGGTCGGTCTCAATAATCGTGCCAAGGCGGGCGCAGTCCACGGCGCCGAGGTCGTCGCAGAAGAAAATCACATGCGGATTGCCGACATTGACGGCGGCCGGGACAGGCAGATCCTCCCAACTCACCGGCATCTCCAGCGTGTCCATGGCATAGGCCAGGGGGATGTCATCCCAGCCAAAGCGCGGCGCGCCCATATCGACGCTCGCGCCGTCGCCCTTCAGTTCCGCATGCAGCAGTCCCGCATTGGTCTCGATCCGGCAGTCACGCCCGAGGAACAGCGGGATGCAGCGCGTCGCATTGCCGCATGCATCGACTTCGCCACCATCGGCGTTGAAAATGCGCATGCGGACATCGGCCCGCGCCGATGGTTCGATCAGGATCAACTGATCGCAGCCTATGCCCAGATGCCGGTCGGCAATCGCCCTCGCCCGCGCCGGGGTCATCTCCAGCACGTCGTTGCGGGCATCGATGACAACGAAATCATTGCCAAGGCCGTGCATTTTCCTGAACCGTCCGGTCATGGGCGCTCATTTAGGGGGGCTTGGGGGATTAGTCCACTGGCGTCGCTAGTGCTGGGGCATTGAGACTCGTCATTCCGGCGAAAGCCGGAATCCCCGACAGTGCCGTATAACCGAGATTTAGGAGACCCCGGCTTTCGCCGGGGTGACGCATTCGTCTTCCAGCCTACAGCGCCTTGCGTTCACCGGCATCGGAGTCAGTGCCGAAAAACTCCACGCCGTCCGGCGCTTGCTCGGTGCGGGGCGGGAGTAGGTTTTGTTCGGCCAGCATCTTGCGCGCCTGTTCGACTGACATCGGCTTGCCGAAATGCCAGCCTTGGCCCTTGGTGCAGCCCAGGCGGCGCAGTTGCCGCTCGATCTGCTTGTCCTCAATGCCTTCCGCCGTCACCGGCAGGCCAAGACTGTCTCCCAGCCGTGCGATGGCGCTGACGATGGCGGCGCTTTCGCTGTTCTGATTGATCGAGGAAACGAAGCTGCGGTCGATCTTGATCCGGTCGAAGGGCAAGGCGCGCAGATGGGCGAGCGAGCTGTAGCCAGTACCGAAATCGTCCAGCGCGATACGGATGCCCTGGTTCTTCAGCGAACCGACAATGGATTGGGCAAGACTGAGATTTTCGAACAGCGAGCTTTCGGTGATCTCAACTTCCAACCGGTTGGGGGGGAAGCCGGTTTCGACGAGCAGCTTCAAAATCTTCTGGCTGAGCCAGGGATCCTTGAGCTGCGCCGGGGAGATATTGACCGACAGGCTGAGCGTCGGGTCCCAATTCTTCGCTTCCTCGAACGCTATCCGCATGACGGCGAGCGACAGGTCCGCGATGAGGCCGGTTTCCTCGGCAATCGGAATGAAGATGTCGGGCGAGATCAGGCCTTCTGTGGGATGTTCCCAGCGGGCCAGCATTTCAAAGCCATTGAGGCGGCCGGAAGCAAGGTCGATCTGCTGCTCGTAATAGGGAACGAACTCACCGCGAGGGATGCCCTGGCGCATGCCCGCTTCCAGCTTGTTGCGCGTGTTGAGTTCCCGTTCCATCGATGCATCGAACCAGGAAAAGCGGTTCCGGCCCTGATTTTTCGCGCAGTACATCGCAATGTCGGCGCGGCGCATCAGCGATTCCACGCTTTCGCAATCATAATCCGAACGCGCGATGCCGATCGATGTGCTGATCGTCAGGTGCACGCTGTCCCATATCACCGGGCTGGTCATCGCCGACACCAGTTCTTCGGCTATGCGGTCGATGATCTCGGGCGAATTGGGGTCGAAGATGAAGGCGCAGGCAAATTCATCCCCGCCCAGCCGTGCGGTCAGTGCCGACGGGGGCATCAGCCCCTCGATCCGGTGCGCGGTCGTCGTCAGGACCAGGTCACCGGCGGCATGGCCGTGGACATCGTTGACGTTCTTGAAATTGTCGAGGTCGAGCATCAGCATCGCGACGCATTTCTGCTTGCGTTCTGCGCGGGCGAGCAGCGCCGCGCCTTCCTCGGCAAGCGAACGCCGGTTGAGAAAGCCGGTCAATGGATCGGTCGCCGCCAGCGAACGGGCGCGCTCCTCCGCCTCCTTGCGCTGTACCACCTCTATCTGCAGATCACGGTAGCGGCGCCAGCCAAAGAGAATGAGCGCGATGTTGAGCAACAGCGCGGTCATCAGGATCTGCTCGACGCCGGGACCCACGCCGGTCAGGTAGCGGACGACCGAGGACATGGCCGACCCGCCGGTCCAGATGAACATGACGATGGCGGCAACAACGATGCTGCCCGTGATCATGTCACGCCGGGCGGATTGCATGTCATCAGGCTGTTTGCTTTGGCCGGTCATGTGTCTTGTCGTCGCCCCGAACCACGGTTTATCCGTTTCTCATCATCAAATGTGCCGGATAAGGGTGCACATTTCATTAACAATGCCTCATCCGCCCTGTGCTTGCAAATCCCATGCAGCTTGTATATTGGCCGGTTCCAATCGGTCCTGCGGGTCCGGTAAGCTGAATTGGTCCTGGTCATTTGACTGTCCACGGATAGACGCTGGTCGGCGAGGTTTCGCCCACCGGCGTGTTTTGCGTTTTTCAGTGCGCCGGGTCAAGAACCGTAATGCAAACAGGGGCTTGGGCCCGTGAAGGATAGGCAATGTTCGACTCATTAAGCGAACGTCTTGGCGGTGTGTTCGACAAGCTGCGCGGTCGCGGCGCGCTGAACGAATCCGACGTCCGGGCGGCGATGCGCGAGGTGCGCATTGCGCTGCTGGAAGCGGACGTTGCCCTGCCGGTTGTTCGCGATTTTATTGACAATGTCACTGAAAAGGCGGTTGGCCATAACGTCCTGAAGTCAGTGACGCCCGGCCAGCAGGTGGTGAAGATCGTCAACGACGCGCTCACCGAAATGCTGGGATCGGAGGCGTCCGACCTGCTGATCGACGTAACCCCGCCCGCCATCGTCATGATGGTGGGTCTGCAGGGTTCGGGCAAGACCACCACCACGGCAAAGATCGCCAAGCGGCTTAAGGAAAAGGATCGCAAGAAAGTTCTGATGGCCTCGCTGGACGTCAACCGTCCGGCGGCGCAGGAGCAGCTAGCGACGCTGGGTGTTCAGGCCGATGTGGCCACGCTTCCCATCGTTCCGGGGCAGTTGCCGGTGGATATTGCCCGGCGCGCGATGCAGGCGGCAAAGCTTCAGGGCTATGACGTGCTGATGCTCGATACGGCGGGTCGCCTCCATGTCGATCAGGCGCTGATGGACGAGATGAAGGCGGTCGCCAATGTCTCCAGCCCGCAGGAAATCCTGCTGGTCGTCGACTCGCTGACGGGTCAGGATGCGGTCAATGTCGCCAAGAGCTTTACCGAGCAGGTGCCGCTGACCGGCGTGGTGCTGACCCGCATGGACGGCGATGCGCGGGGCGGTGCGGCGCTTTCCATGCGCGCGGTCACGGGACGGCCGATCAAGTTCGCGGGCGTCGGCGAGAAACTGGACGCCATCGAGCCGTTCCATCCGGGCCGCGTCGCCAGCCGCATCCTTGGCATGGGCGATGTCGTCAGCCTGGTCGAAAAGGCCGCTGAGACCATCCAGGCCGACGAAGCCGAAGCGATGGCCAAGAAAATGGCTAAGGGTCAGTTCGACCTCAATGACCTGCGCGCGCAGCTCAATCAGATGCGCCGCATGGGCGGACTGGGCGCGCTTGCCGCGATGATGCCGGGTCTCAAAAAGGCTCAGGCCGCGATGGCGAACAGCGGCATGGGCGACAGGACGCTGGTCCATATGGACGCCATCATCAGTTCCATGACACCCAAGGAGCGGGAAAAGCCCGCGCTGCTCAACGCCAAGCGCAAGATCCGCGTCGCCAAGGGTTCCGGCACCACGGTGCAGGAAGTTAACCGGGTGCTGAAAATGCATCAGGAGATGGAAGGCGCGATGAAAAAGATCCGCAAGATGGGCGGGTTGAAGGGCTTGGGCGCCATGTTCGCCAAGGGCGGCATGGGTGGTCTCGGCGGAATGCTCGGCAGTGGGGCAGGGGGCATGCCTTCGGGCGGTGGCCTTCCCGGCCTGCCTGGCGGGGAGATGCCGAAGCTGCCGCCGGGGTTCGACAAGTTTTTGAAGAAGTGAAGCAATAGCGTCACCCCGGCTTTTGCCGGAATGACGATCAAGGTTTTGAATCTGTTTTGAGAAAGGTAAATTAATGGCAACTGCAATTCGTCTGTCGCGCGGCGGCTCCAAGAAGCGTCCCTACTACAAGATCGTCGTGACCGACAGCCGCTCGCCCCGCGATGGCCGTTTCATCGAGCGCATCGGCAGCTACAACCCGCTGCTCGCCAAGGGTGACGAAAAGCGCGTCGTTCTGGACACCGAGCGCGCGAAGCACTGGATTTCCGTTGGCGCGCAGCCGACCGACCGTGTCGCCCGCTTCCTCGACGCCGCTGGCGTGAAGGAACGCGCCGCTCGCAACAACCCGAACAAGGCCGAACCCGGCCAGAAGGCCAAGGAGCGCGCCGAGGACAAGGCAGCAAAGCTGGCTGAGGCCGAAGAAGCCCGGAAGGCCGCCGAGGAAGCCGCCAAGGCCCCCGCGCCTGAGCCAGAGGCTGTGGCTGAAGAAGCTGCTCCGGCCGCCGAAGAAGCATCCGCGGAAGCCGCTGCCGACGAGCAGGCCGAGGGCTGAGCCAAGTCAGCGTGTCTCGACTACGCTCGACACGAACGGGATGCTAAATCTCCGTTCGGTCCGAGCGTAGTCGAGGACCGTTTGCGCGGCCCATTCTTATGTCGCAGGACCGCCCCGTCACCCTTGCCGTCATCACCGGCGCGCACGGCGTCACGGGGGAGGTACGCCTGAAGCTGTTCAGCGAGAGCACGGACAGCCTCAAGGCCTATAAAAGCTTCATCGCCGGGGACCGCACGCTGACGCTGAAAAACATCCGCCCCGGCAACAAGGGCGCCATCGCCCGCTTCGCCGAAATCCCCGACCGTAACCTAGCCGAAGCGATGCGCGGAGTTGAATTGACGGTGCCGCGATCTGGCCTGCCTCCGCTGGAGGAGGGCGAATATTATCACGTCGATCTGATCGGACTCGCCTGCGTTTCGGACGCGGGAGAGGAATTGGGCAGCATCGTCGCGGTCGAGAATTTCGGTGCTGGCGACATCATCGAAATCGAACGGCCGAACGGCAAACGCTTCATGGTGCCGGTACATGCGGTGCAGATTGGCGAGGACAGCGCTGTAATTGACGCGGCTTTCGCGGAATAGCGGACAACTTTACATAACGATTCAGTTATATAATGATACAGCTATGGATGATTCGCTCGACAGGCTGTTTTCTGCGCTAGCCGATCCCACGCGCCGCGCGATCCTGACGCAATTGGCGCGGGGTGAGGCGACCGTGTCCGAAATCGGCGCGCCGTTCGGAATGAGCCAGCCCGCGATCTCACGGCATCTCAAGGTTCTGGAGGCGGCGGGCCTCATCGAAACATCGCGCAGCGCGCAAGCCCGTCCGCGCCGACTTAACCCCGACGGCTTCGACGCCGCCAGCGCCTTCATTAGCGAAATGCGCAGCTGTTGGCCGGACCGTTTCGACCGGCTCGACGTTTATCTCAAATCCCAGGCCCAAACGAAGGACAAGGCTGATGACTGACAGTTTGACGATGCCGCAATTTATCATCACGCGCTGGTTCGAGTCGCCGGTCGAACGGGTGTTCGATGCCTGGGCGGACGTCGGACAATATTGCGCATGGTCCGGGCCGAAGGGCTCCACCGTGCACATCCTGTCCGGTGAAATTGCCGTGGGCAGTCATCTGCACAGCTTCATTGAGCATCCGAGCTTGCCGAAAATGTATGCCTGGTGTGTGTATCGCGAGATTGAGCGGCCCAGGCGGATTGTTTGGGAACAGAGTTTCGCGGACGCCAGCGGGAATATCACCGGAGCGCCCTTTTTCGAACATTGGCCGCGTAAGCTGCTGACCGAAGTGGATTTGGTGGAGAAGGATGGTAGTACCGAACTGACCCTGAAGTGGACACCGATCGAGGCCACACCTGAAGCGATCGAAATGTTCGTGTCGCAGATGACGTCGATGACCGGCGGGTGGACCGGCAGCTTCGATGAACTGGCGACGTTTCTGGCTGGCGCGAACTAGGCGCTTGCCATCTCGGACGCTAGCGGCAAAGGGGAAGTATGACCTTTGTCGCCCAGATCCTGACACTTTATCCCGAAATGTTTCCGGGGCCACTCGGCACTTCGCTTGCGGGGCGCGCGCTGGCGGAGGGCAAGTGGGCGTGCGATCCGATCCAGATTCGGGACTTCGCGACCGACAAGCATAAGAGCGTGGACGACACCCCGGCAGGCGGCGGGGCTGGAATGGTGATGCGGGCCGATGTGCTGGCTGCTGCCGTCGATCACGCCCTTGCCCGCCAGCCGCAAGCGCCGGTCCTCGCCATGACCCCGCGTGGGAAACCCCTCACGCAATGCCGTGTCCGCGAGCTTGCCTCCGGCCTCGGCGTCACCATCCTGTGCGGCCGGTTCGAGGGGATCGACGAGCGGCTTTTCGACGCGCGCCCAATCGAACCTGTCTCCATTGGCGACTATATCCTCTCGGGTGGAGAAACCGCCGCCATCGTCCTGATTGACGCTTGCATTCGCCTCCTCCCCGGGGTAATGGGCGCGGCTTCCAGTGGGGATGAAGAGAGCTTCGAAGCGGGGCTTCTCGAATATCCGCACTATACCCGGCCCCAAATGTGGGAAGGGCGCGCGATCCCTGAAGTGTTGCGATCGGGGGATCACGCGAAAATCGCCGCCTGGCGGAAACAAAGGGCGGAGGATGATACACGGTCACGGCGGCCGGACCTTTGGGAGCGCCATATCGGTGCTCGGGACCAGTCGCCCTCTGGTGCGCAACGCAAAAAGAAGGAAGATGGGTCATGAACCTCATCCAGACGCTCGAAGCCGAAGCCATCGAGCAATTCAAGTCAGCCAAGTCCATCCCGGACTTCCGCGCGGGCGATACCCTGCGCGTCGGCGTGCGCGTCGTCGAAGGCGAGCGTACCCGCGTCCAGAATTATGAAGGCGTCTGCATCGCCCGCTCCAACAAGGGCATGGGCAGCAACTTCACCGTTCGCAAGATCAGCTTTGGCGAGGGCGTGGAACGCGTCTTCCCGCTGTATTCGCCGAACATCGATTCGATTACCGTCGTCCGTCGCGGTGTCGTGCGGCGGGCGAAACTTTACTACCTCCGCGGCCGCACTGGTAAAAGTGCGCGCATTGCGGAGCGCAGGGACAACCGGCCACAGGAAACCGGGGAATAAGGAGGGACACAGGTCCACCAGACCCCAAAGAACAAGGTTTCAGGAACAGCCGGTGCCCCAACGGGAACCGGCTGTTTTCATATCAATCGAAGGAATTCATCAAAATGGGTTATCGCGTAGTCGTCGTCGGCGCCACGGGCAATGTGGGCCGCGAAATGCTGAACATCCTTGCCGAACGGGAATTCCCGGTCAGCGAGCTCGTTCCCCTCGCCTCGCGCCGGTCGCAGGGCACGGAAGTTTCGTTTGGTGAGACTGGCCGCAAGCTGAAGGTGAAGAATATCGAGCATTTCGACTTCACCGGCTGGGACATCGCCCTGTTCGCCGCAGGCTCCGGCCCGACGAAGATTTACGCGCCCAAGGCCGCCGAGCAGGGCTGCGTCGTCATCGACAACAGCTCGCTCTATCGCATGGACCCCGATGTTCCGCTGATCGTACCCGAAGTGAACCCGGAGGCGATCGACGGCTACACGAAGCGCAACATCATCGCCAATCCCAACTGCTCGACCGCGCAGATGGTCGTGGCGTTGAAGCCCTTGCATGACGCAGCGAAGATCAAGCGCGTGGTTGTGTCGACCTATCAGTCGGTATCGGGCGCGGGCAAGGCGGGCATGGACGAGCTGTTCGAACAGTCGCGCAACATCTTCGTTGGCGATCCGGCGGTGGCGACGAAATTCACCAAGCAGATCGCCTTCAACGTCATTCCGCACATCGACGTTTTCCTGGACGACGGTTCGACCAAGGAGGAGTGGAAGATGGTGGTCGAGACCAAGAAGATCCTCGATCCCGCGATCAAGCTCAACGCCACCTGCGTGCGGGTGCCGGTGTTCGTTGGCCATAGCGAGGCGATCAACATCGAGTTCGAGAACGAGATTTCGGCCGCCAAGGCGCAGTCGATCCTGCGTGAGGCGCCTGGCATCATGCTGGTCGACAAGCGCGAGGACGGCGGCTACGTCACGCCGATCGAATGCGTCGGCGACAGCGCCACATACATCAGCCGAGTCCGCGAGGACCCGACCGTTGAAAATGGCCTCGTGCTGTGGTGTGTGTCCGATAACCTGCGCAAGGGTGCGGCGCTCAATGCCGTGCAGATCGCGGAATTGCTGGGGCGGCGGCATCTGAAGAAGGCGTGATCGTTCGTGCCGATGGACCGGCGGCCCATATGGCTGCCGGTCCTGCCCGTTTCACTCGACCACGAACGGCAAATCCTCTTCGTCGCCAATGGCCCTTTTGGGATTGCGAAGCAGCAGGATCAGCGGGATGATGGCGATGGTAGCCCACATCATCGCGTAGAAATCGTCCAGATAGGCAATCATTGCGGCCTGCCGGGTGATCTCGCCGTTTATGGCGGTCATGACCATGTCTCCAGCCTGTCCCATCCGCAAAGCCATATTGGGATCGATGGGCAGGTTGAACTGGGTGACGTGCGCGGCCAGATCGGCGTGGCTGACCTGCATGTTCCGGGCGAGCAGCGCAGTGACGGCGGCAATGCCAAGAGATGCGCCCAGATTGCGGCTGAGATTGAGCAGGCTGGCCGCTTCGGTTCGGTATTCCGGCGGCAATGTGCCAAAGGCTATGACGTTCAGGGGGACAAAGGTAAGGCCCAAGCCAAAACCTTGGAGCAGGCCGCTCCACACAATGGGCCGCCAGTCCATGTCCAGTGACCATGCAGCCATGTCCCGAAGAGACCATGCGACCAAAGCAAAGCCGCAGAATACGAGAATTCTGGGATCGACCCTGTGCATCAGCCTGCCCGTGATAGCCATGGTTATAAGCACGCCGACGCCCCTCGATGCGAGCAGTTCGCCGGTGTAGAGCACCGGATAGCCAAGAAGGGTCTGCATCAATGCGGGCAGCAGCGCCATGCCCGCCATCGGGACAAGACCCATGATGAACAGGAACAACGTTCCGGTCATCAAATTGCCGTCCGCCAGCATATGAGGCCGGAAGAGCGGAAATCGCCCATTGAGCAGGTGAATGACGAACATCCAGAAGAAGCCGGCGGCGACGCCCGCTTCAATCCAGGCTTCCACGGAATTGAACCAGTCGATATGGACGCCCCGGTCAAGCAGCATTTGCAGCGACGCCAGCGCCAGCGCCAGCATTGCGAACCCGGCGAGGTCGAATTTGCGTTTTTCGATGCGTTTTGGAGGAAGCCATGCCCAAAGTCCGGCAAGACAGATCAAGCCAACGGGCAGGTTGACGTAAAATACCCAGCGCCAGGAAAAACTTTCAGTCAGCCAGCCGCCCAGTATCGGACCCAATATCGGACCGACCATGATTCCCATGCCGTAAATCGACATTGCGCGTCCGTGCTGGGAGGGGGGATTTATGTCCAGCATCACAGTCTGGGCCAGCGGCGCAATGAACGCGCCGGCGATACCCTGTAACAGACGGAAAGCTACCATTTCGGGAAGGCTGACGGCAATGCCGCACAGCATCGACGCAATGATGAAAAGGCCAACCGAAAAGAGAAAGAGTTGACGCGAACCAAAGCGATCCGCCAGCCAGCCGGTAATGGGAATAGCGACAGCCGCCGCGACGATATAGCTGGTGAGGACCCAGGTGATGCTGTCCTGGGTCGCGCCAAGCGACGCCTGCATATGGGGCAGGGCGACATTGGCGATGGTAGTGTCAAGCACCTGCATCAATGTGCCGGCCATGATCGCGACTGTCAGCAGCCACTTGTGCCGTACCGTGACAGCAGGGCTGTCTGGGGCCGGAATCGCGGGGTTACTCGCCCTTGTCGCGGACATGCACTGTCACCTCGGCGCTCATACCGGCGATCAATTGCCGGGCGGGCTTGTCGTCAATGGCAATCCGCACCGGAATGCGCTGGGTGACCTTCACCCAGTTGCCGTTGGCATTTTGTGCCGGGAGGACGGAAAATTCCGATCCGGTGCCGACGCCGATGCTCTCAATATGGCCCTTAAGCTTCAGTCCCGGATAGGCATCCAGCGCGATGTCCGCTGCCTGGCCGGGGCGCATCCTGTCAAGCTGCGTCTCCTTGAAATTGGCTTCAACCCAGCTTCGACGCTCGGCGACAATGCTGAGGGCGGGAAGGCCGGTAATCATCATCTGTCCGACCTGCAGCCGGTCCGACTGGCTGATGCGGCCAGACACCGGCGCGCGCACAAGGGTTCGGCGAAGGTCCAGCGCGGCTTTGTCACGACGGGCCTTTGCCGCAGCAATCGCCGGTTTTTCATTCGGCACGGCTTTCCCGGTTGCCAGCGCGGCGCGCGCTTTCTGCGCCTCGGCCTGGGCCGTGCGCATTTCCACGCGCGCCTGCTGCAGTGCATGTTCGGCATCCTGAAGCCGCGCCCGCGTGGTGAAGCCGCTTTCCATCAGCGCCCGCTGGCGATCATATTCGGTCTGGGCGTAGGCAATGTCGTCCCGCGCGCCGGCGATATCGACGCCCGTGGCGGTGAAGTCGGTTTGCAGCTTGGTCAGGTCCACCTGCGCCGTGGCGATGGCGGCGTTGGCCTCCGCCAAAGCCACCCGATAGGGCTCCGGATCGATACGAAACAGCAGGTCGCCCGCCTCTACATACTGATTTTCACGGACATGCACCGCCACGATCCGGCCGGAAACGTCGCTGCCTACGGCAACCTTGTCTTGCTGGACATAGGCATTGTCGGTGCTGACGCTTTTACCGCCCGTCAACCAGAAATAGCCGCCCGTAGCCGCGAGCAGCACCGGCACCGACAGCATGATGACGTATCGACGCCAATTTGAAGGCGCTCCTTCTTCAGGCGGGATCGCAGCTGCGGTCAGCTTTTCGCGCTCGATGGGGCGGTCGGCCTCAGCCATGCTGCGCCTGCCGCACATCCGATGGGCCGCCCGACAAATTTCGCTGGATTACGTCCAGCATCCGGACAAGTTCAGCCTGATCCCGTTCCCCAAGACCCGCCAACGCGACGGCATTGAGCCCGGCCGCCCGTTCCTTGAGTTTGTCGATCAATGGCATGGCGGCGTCCGTCAGGTGAATCTGCCAGGCGCGGCGATCATTGGGATCCCGGCGGCGCTCCACAAGCCCCGCCATTTCCAGCCTATCGACCATGCGGCACGTGGTGATTGGCTCAACCTCCATCAGCTCCGCCAATGTTCCCTGATTGATGCCGGGCTGGCGAAACACGTTCACGAGCACGCGCCACTGCGAATTGGTCACACCCAGATCACGGGATTCCTCGTCGAAACGCTTGCGGATCAGGCGAGCAAGATCGTGGATTCGGTAGCCAAGAGAATCGTTCATGGGGTGTGCCTATAATAACTATGCTTAGTATATGCAATATATAAGTTAAGTCAAATTCAGTGGAAATGGCTGGCGGATGGCTCGACATAGCCAATCGGCCGCGCTACCGCTTTGTCGGAAACAAACGCGGCTGGAAGGGTGAAAGAAAAGTGTCTGCCTCCCTGACCGAAGTGCGGACGGACTGGTTTGCATCCTTTGATGGCGCGCGCCTCTGCGTCCATGAGATGGGGGAAGGGCGGCCGCTCATTCTCTTGCACGGCCTCTTTTCAAGCGCGCAGGTGAACTGGATCAAATATGGCACGGCCAGCCAGGTCGCGCTCGCGGGCTTTCGCCTGATCATGCCGGATTTGCGCGCCCACGGCGACAGCGCCGCGCCTCACGATCCGGCTGCTTATCCCCCCGATGTCCTGTTGCGGGACGTGCGCGCGTTGATCGCGCATCTTGGCCTTGAGGATTTCGACCTTGGCGGCTTTTCGCTCGGAGCCCGGACGGTGGCGAAGCTAATGTCCGAGGGGCTGACGCCGGGCCGGGCAATCTTGGCCGGAATGGGGCTGGAGGGGCTGTCGGGCTGGGCACAGCGGCGGGATTTCTTTCAGGCCGCCATTGCGCAGCGCGATACCGCGAAGCGGGGCGACCCGCACTGGATGGCGATCCAGTTCATGAAGACAATGCATATCGATCCCGTTGCGGCATCTTTGCTGCTCGACACCTTCGGCGATGTGGAACCCGATGAGGTCAAGGACATCGAAACTGAGACTTTGGTCCTGTGCGGCCGGGACGATCGGGATAACGGATCGCCCGTGGCGCTTGCCGCCCTGTTGCCCAACGGACAGCACCGGGAAATCCCCGGCACCCATATGAGCTGCGTCACCATGCCGGAAATGGGGCGGGCGATGGTTGATTTCCTGACGGCTTGAGCCGGGGCGGGCATATTCTGTCGGCTTGACCCCTTTGGCGGCATTCGCCACTAATCAGGCCATGCGCAGTTCGCCTGAAAAAGGACCGACCATCATGAAATTCGCCGTTTCTTTGGCCGCTCTTGCGGCTGTTCTGGTTGCATCACCGGTTCTTGCAGCGGAACCTTCCGAGCGCCGGGCGGCGAGCGCGGCACTCACGGCAGCCGATGCAGAGGCGTTCGTCGTTAGGGCCGAAAAGGAAATGTTCGATTTTTCGATCGACGCCGCCCGGATGAGCTGGATCAACGCAACCTATATCACTGACGATACCGATGCCCTTGCGGCCAAGTTCGGGGCACAGGGCACGGAAATGGCGGTCCGGTTCGCGCTGGAAGCCGCGAAATATCAAGCTCTTCCTGGCCTGTCCCCCGACGTGAAGCGCAAGCTGGACATCATGCGCGGCGGCCTGGTCCTGCCCGCGCCCACCACAGCGGGAGCAGCCGCGGAACTCAACGAGATCGCGACCAGGCTGCAATCGGCCTACGGCAAGGGCAAAGGCAGCTTGAACGGCAAGCCCATGAACGGCAGCGACATAGAGGCCGAGATGGGCACCAACCGGAACCCGGCGCAGCTTCAGGAAATGTGGGTGAGCTGGCATGACAGCGTCGGCGCGCCGATGAAGCAGGATTATGCCCGCATGGTGGAGATCGCCAACAAGGGTGCGGTCGAGTTGGGCTACAAGGATGTCGGCGCGATGTGGCGCTCGCAATATGACATGCCGGCCGATGAATTTGGTGCGCTGACCGACAGGCTCTGGAAGCAGGTGAAGCCGCTCTATGACGAACTGCATTGCTACACGCGCAACAAGCTCAATCAGAAATATGGGGCGGAGGTGCAGAAGGCATCGGGGCCGATACGCGCCGACCTGCTCGGCAATATGTGGGGACAGGAATGGGGCAATATCTACGATGTCGTCGCCCCGGAGGGAACGGGCGACCTGGGCTTCGATGTCACTGAATTGCTGGCGTCAAAGCGCTATGATCCCGTCAAGATGGTAAAGACGGGGGAGAATTTCTTTTCCTCCCTCGGCTTCGCGCCCCTGCCCCAGAGCTTCTGGGACCGCTCGATGATCACCAAGCCGCAGGACCGGGAAGTGGTCTGCCATGCCAGCGCTTGGGACGTGGATAACAAGGACGACCTGCGCATCAAGATGTGCACCAAGGTGAATGGCGACGATTTCGTCACCATCCATCATGAGCTGGGCCATAATTATTACCAGCGCGCCTATAACAAGCAGCCCTATCTCTATCTCAACGGCGCGAATGACGGCTTTCATGAAGCGATTGGCGACATGATCGCGCTGTCGATCACGCCGGATTATCTGGTGCGGATCGGCCTGCTCGACCCTACCAGGGTGCCGAGCGCCGACAAGGATATCGGCCTTCTCCTGCGGCAGGCGATGGACAAGGTGGCGTTCCTGCCCTTCGGCTTGCTGGTCGATAAATGGCGCTGGGGCGTGTTC
>CBHCMH010000003.1:0-21424 GCA_965974445.1 uncultured Rhizorhapis sp. | reverse complement strand
TCCCCAGCGGGCCAAGATTTTCCGCGACGCGATCGCCATGGGCCGTTTCGGTGACCCAAGCGAGATCGTCGGCCCGGCGCTGTTTCTGGCGTCGGACGCCTCTTCCTATGTCACAGGGCACATGCTGCACGTCGATGGCGGGGTGGCGGCTATTCTCTCGCTGCCCGTCGTTGTCGAAGCCTGACCCGCTCTCCCTTCCTTGAAAGGCACTGAACCCATGACCGCCACCCTGGCCCATCCCGACAAGCTGTTCATCGGCGGAGAATGGGCAGCGCCCGCTACCGCCGCGCGTATCGACATCATCTCGCCTTCCACCGAAGAGATAGCGGGCAGCGTCGCCGAAGCCTCTCAGGCCGATGTCGACCGCGCCGTCGCCGCGGCTCGCCATGCCTTCGACCACGGCCCCTGGCCCCGGATGAGCGGACCGGAACGTGCCGCGAAGTTGCGGGAGATCGCCGACCGTCTGGCCGCCCGCGCGAGCGATTTCGCCCGGGTCTGGTCGCTTCAGGTCGGCATACCCTTTGCCCAAATCGAGCCGATTTCGGTCTATTTTCGGGGCTATTTCGATTATTTCGCAGGCCTTGCCGATCAGGGCTTCGAGGAAATCCGCACCCCGGCGCAGGGGGGAAGCTGCGTTGTCGTGCGCGAGCCTGTCGGCGTCACCGCCGCCATCCTGCCCTGGAACGCGCCGCTCGCCACCATGCTGTTGAAGGTCGCGCCCGCGCTCGCCGCCGGTTGCACCGTCATTGCCAAGCCGTCACCGGAAACACCGCTGGAGGCGCTGCTGCTCGCCGAGTGCATCGCTGAAGCCGGCCTGCCCGAAGGGGTATTTTCGGTCCTCCCCGCGCATCGCGAGGTTTCCGACCATCTCATCCGCCACAAGGATGTAGATAAGGTCAGCTTCACCGGATCGACGGCCGTGGGTTTGCATATCGCCTCGGTCTGCGGCGGCCGGATGGCGCGCTTTACCATGGAACTGGGCGGGAAATCCGCCGCCATCATCCTCGACGATGCGAAAATCGAAACCGTGATCGCGGGCATCATGCCCAACCTCGTCGGCCTTACCGGCCAGCAATGCGCCGCCTTCAGCCGCATTCTCGTCTCCCGCAACCGCCGCGAGGAAGTGACCGAAGCACTTGCCGCCGCATTCCGGGCGGTACGGGTGGGCGACGCCTTTGACGCTGCCACCGATATGGGACCGCTCGTAACCAGCCGCCAGCGCGAGCGCGTCTGCGGCTACATCGCGCAAGGGACAGCCGAAGGCGCGCGGCTGGTGACCGGCGGCGGGCGTCCCGCGCATCTGCCCAAAGGCTGGTTCGTCGAACCCACGCTCTTCACCGATGTCAGCAACGACATGGCGATTGCGCGCGAGGAGATTTTCGGCCCCGTCGGGTCCATCATCACCTATGACGACGAGGAGCAGGCCATCGCGATCGCCAATGACAGCGATTATGGCCTGTCCGGCGGCGTGTTCACCGAAGACACCGACCACGCCTATGCAGTCGCCCGGCGCATCAGCACCGGCAATTTCGCCCAGAATGGCCGGGTGATCGACCTCACCATGCCCTATGGCGGCTTCAAACTGTCAGGCGTGGGCCGCGAAGGCGGGATCGAGGGCTTGCATGGGTTTACCGAGGTGAAGACCGTGTTCCTGCCGGATGCGCCGTCGCATTTGAAAGGCTGATCGGGATAGCGGGTCATGGGTCATTGCTGCCGTTCCTCCGGCGTCACCCCAGCCCTTCGACTGCCCGCAGGGCGGGCGCTCAGGATAAACTGCGGCCACAGGCCGCAGGCTGGGGTCTCCCAAAGGAGCGCGCAACCAGGATTTGAGCGACCCCAGCTTTCGCTGGGGTGACGCATTGTGGAGTGGCAGCCCGCCTAAACCGCCCAGCACAGCTCCAGCTTCAACACCCCGTTTACCATCCCGGTCGCCAACAGGGGCTTCGTCCCCGGCTTGATCTCGAATTCCGGAATGCGGCTCAGCCATTCCTCCAGAAACACCTTCAATTCCCGCCGCGCCAGCACTGCGCCCGGGCAGGCGTGCGGGCCATTGCCGAAGGCGGCATGCTCCGGGCGCTTCCGCTCGAAATCGACGGTCATCGGATCATCGACATGACGCTCGTCCAGCCCGACCAGCAGATTGGGCGGCAGGATCATGTCGCCCTCGCGGAACTTTATGCCCTTATAGGTGAAGTCGCTGGCGATATAGCGTGAGGTATTCGCCAGGCCGTGCCGTCGCACCAGTTCCTCGATCGCGCCCTTGACGAATGCCTCATCGCCAAGCCGTTCGACAAGCTGGTGCCGATGCGCCGGATTGCTGGCGAGGAACCGGGCGAAGAAGCCCAGCATGCCCGCCACGGTATCCAGTCCGCCGAACAGCACCAGCGAGGCGTAGGAGATGGCCTCTTCATGGCTGATCCGTTCGCCTTTGATGTCGATGTTCACAATCTTGCTGAGCAGGTCGCCGCCGGGCGTTTCGCGCCGGGCCGACACCCATTTCTGAAGATAGTCGGCCAGAGCATGATGGGCATGCCCCCGCGTCTCCGCGTCGCGTCCGCGCACTGCTTCCTCGGCAAGGGGCAGCAAGAGCGCCTTGTCCTCCAGCGGCAGGTCGACCAGATCCAGGAACACATGGATCGGCAGAACCTTGGCGAAATCCTCGATAAATTCGCATTCGCCCAGCGGCTTCAGCCGCTCGATGGCATCGATGGCGACCTGCCGCACCTTGCTCTCCAGCTCCCCGACGACGGCCGGGAGCAAGGCCTGCATCAACGGACGGCGGTAATGGGGATGTTCGGGCGGGTCCATTTCCAGCGGAATCTGCCGCGGCGTTCCTTCGGGCATGCGCGGCAATACGATCCGCCGGTGCGAAAAATGGCCGTGATCGCGCTGCATCGTCAATATGTCTTCCGCCCGCGTCGCCACCCAGTGCCCGCCATTGCAGGGGGTCCAGAAGATATCGGGCGCATCCTGCTGGATCGCCTTGTAGCCGAGTTGGACATCCTCGTCCGCGCCGGGGACGTCATAGAAATCGAATTCGTACACCAGTTCATCCGGCACATGATCCGGCTTTGCGGCCTTTGCAGTCACCATTGCGTCAGACATTGTCCCTCACCATCTCGTTCAGTCATGCATTCCAGTGCAATTTATGCGGATCGCCGGACAATGTCCGCCGAAACGCGTGTCAGCGCGCATCCATCACAAGGACGTAGTGATGGCATGGCCCTCCGGCAGGGGTGACGCCGCCAGCCCCGCTCGATAAAGTCCGCATCAATCATCCCCGCGCAATGCGAGGATCAGCGCAAGAGAGCCTGATGACCGATACGATCCCCGCTCTGCTGCGGGCCGCCGCCCAGAAATATGGTGGAAAAGCCGCCCTTTGCTCCACGCTCGATGGCCCGATCAGCTTTGCCGAACTGGACGCGCAGGCGGACCGGGTCGCCTGCGCCCTGCTGGCCGACGGAATGGAACATGGCGAACGCACGGCCATCTGGGCGCCCAATATGTGGGAATGGGTCGCCACCGCAGCCGGAACGCAGCGCGTGGGGGGCGTGATCGTTCCGCTCAACACCCGCCTGCGCGGAGGGGAAGTGGCCGACATCATCCGCCGCGCGAAGATCACCCGGCTGTTCTCCGTCGGCGATTTCCTCGGCCGGCATTATCCCGACATGCTGCGCGGCGAAGCCATGCCCGGCCTGAAACGGACAATCGTGTTCCGTGCCGACCCTGCCCGGCTCGCGGGCGCGGAACAGGGGTGGGAGGCGTTCCTTGCGGCCGGCGAGGCGACGCCTGACGCGCTCCTCACGGAACGCGCCGCCGCCGTCACGCCGGACAGCATCGCCGACATCATGTTCACCTCCGGCACGACCGGCCTGCCCAAGGGTGCGATCTTCGATCACAAGCGCTCGCTGGGCGGCGGCCGCTCCTGGGCCGGCATTTCGAGCATGACTGCCGATGACCGCTATTGCTGCTTTGGCCCATTTTCCCACAATGCCTCCTACAAGGCGGGCTGGATCGCGGGCCTGATGGCGGGCAGCACCGTTTATTGGCCCGAAGCCTATGACAGTGAGACCATCCTCAATCTGATCGCGGACAACCGCATCACCGTCATGCCCGCCCCGCCGACGGTATGGCAGGAGATGCTGGCCCACCCCAACCGCCTCGACTGGGACATTTCCAGCCTCCGGTTCCTCAGTACCGGGGCCACGACCATCCCCATCGAACTGATGCGCCGCCTGGAATCCGAAACCGACATCGACGTGCTTTCGACGGGCTATGGCATGACCGAATGCTGCGGCTCCGCCACGCACACTCTGCCCGGCGACGACATCAGCCGGATTGCCTACACGGTAGGTAAGGCGATCCCCGGCACGCAAATCCGCATCGCCGATAGCGAGGGCCGCAGCCTGCCCCCCGGCGAAGCGGGCGAAGTGCTGATTCGCGACGCCAAGCTGCTGATCGAATATCTCGACAACCCGGAAGCGACCCGCGCCGCCATCGACAGCGAGGGCTGGCTGCACAGCGGCGACATCGGGGTACTCGATGCCGACGGCTATCTGAAGATCACCGACCGCCTGAAGGACATGTACATTGTCGGCGGCTTCAACGTTTACCCCGCCGAAATCGAAAAACAGATGAGCAGCCTGCCCGGCCTTTACCAATGCGCGATCATCGGCGTGCCCGACGCGCGGCTCGGCGAAGTCGGCCACGCCTTCATCGTCCGTACGGCCGGTTCCACCCTGACCGAAGCCGAAGTCGTCGCATGGAGCAAGGCCAACCTCGCCAATTACAAGATCCCGCGCGGCGTGACCTTCCTCGACGCGCTTCCGATGAACAGCACCGGCAAGGTGGTGAAGTTCGCGCTCAGGGATCTGATCTGATTGCCGCCCCTGAAGGCATCATAGGTACGATGCCTTATCCCCGACCATTCCGCATCGGTCCCAAGGCGACTAGAAATAGCCCTACTTGGTTCGCATAAAAACCGGAACGAAGGGGAGGAATTGTTCATGAAATATGGAATTGCAATTGCGTTAATGTCAGGTTGCAGCGCGCTCGCTTCACAGGCAGCGCTGGCACAGACCGATGCGCCTGAACAGGCCGCGCCAGCCGCGACAGACATCGCCGGATTCGAAGACATCGTCGTCACGGCCCGCCGCCGCGAGGAATCGCTGCAGGATGTCCCAATTTCGGTTTCGGCGCTGTCAAACCAGGCACTCGAGGCGCGCCAGATCTCCGATGCGACGTCGCTTGCCACCAACGTGCCCTCACTCAGCCTTACTATGGCCGGCGCCCTGAAATCGACGGTTGCCTTCTCCATCCGCGGACAGCGCACCCAGGAAACCCAGATTCTGACCGACCCGCCGGTTGGTCTTTACTTCGCAGAAGTAAACCAGCCCAGAACACTCGGGCTGACTGCATCCTTCTTCGACCTGCAGAACATCCAGGTGCTGAAGGGCGTTCAGGGAACATTGTTCGGCCGTAACATGACGGGCGGCGCAGTTCTGGTGGAACCCGCCCATCCTACGGACACATTCGAAGGGCGGGTGAAAGCGGGCATCGGCAATTACGACATGCGCGAGCTGGAAGCCATGATCAACGTGCCGCTCGGCGATATGGCGGCCCTTCGTGTAGCTGGCCGCCTCAACCGTCGCGATGGCTACGTCATCGATCAGAGCAATGGTCGAGACTATATGGACGACCATAGCGATGCCGTGCGCGTGTCCCTCAAACTGACGCCTGGCTCAGACATCGAAAACCTGACCATCCTCGACTACATTAAGACGGATGAGCATGGTGTCGGGATAGTTGGCGACTTCTACAAAGTTGGCGGAGCGACCGGTGCGTTCGCGCTGATCAATGCCACTTATGCTGGCGCCTTTGGCGGCACACCGAATACGGCGGGCAACCAGATTCCCAACAATCCGGCTTTTGGCTCTTTTGCTGGTCTGCGGGTATTTCGGCCCGTGACGGACGTGAACGCCGTAGTGGCTGGCCAGACTGCGATCCGCAACAGTTCCAATCCCTATCGCATAATCGGCAGCGGGATCGGGCAGGGCGGTGCGTTTGATCTCAATCCCGTTGGTGGCGGCGTGCTGCCCTATGAACGTGTTGAAAATTACGGGATTACCAATAAGACGACCATCGGTCTGGGGGGCGATTTGTCGCTCAAGAACATTTTTGGCTACCGGAAAATCAAGTTCGACACGCTGAACGATCTTGACGGGACGCCAGCCCCCCTCATTCACGCGGCGCAGTCGAAAGACATCGAAGTTCTGAGCGAGGAACTGCAGCTGTCCGGCAAGGCCATGGACGGCAAGCTCGATTTCGTAACCGGCCTGTATTACTTCGTTGAAAAGGGTGACGATACCAACGTCAGCATGCAGTTCCCCGAACTGCGGATTGCCTTCGATCCGCGTCCGGAGGCCTTTACGTCGAACAATCTGCTTGGCGGCGGCCAGGGTGGCGGCAAGGCCACCAGCTATGCTGCCTATGGCGGCATCACGGCGGCTTTGACGGATAATCTGAAGCTTTCGCTTGGGGCGCGCTACACGCATGACAAGCGGGCGATCGTGTCGCGCGTGCTCAAGGGGGACGGACTTCCGTCGGCGACCAATCCGACGGCAACGAACGGCTATCTGAATGCGTGCCAGTTCAACGCCACGCCGGTCGCCGACATCCCCAATCCGCCGCTCGCCCCAGCACCCGATTGTAGCGTCCGCACGCAAAAGAGCTGGAACGCGTTCACATATGATGCAACCCTGGCTTATCAGCCTAACAGAAATACCAATATCTACGCCTCCTTCCGCAAGGGCTTCCGCGCGGGGGCATATTCGTTGCGTGCGGTATCCTATCAGGAACTGGTACCCGCCGATCCTGAAACGGTTTACGAATATGAGCTCGGTTTCAAGAACACCGCACGGATCGGCGGAGGACGGCTATCGACATCGATTGCCCTGTTCTATCAGGATTACAAGAATGTTCAGAAGCAGGTTCCTGTCCTCACCGCAGCCGGTGTCGGCACGCAGATTCTCAACGTCGCCAAGGAGCATATTACTGGCGGTGAATTCGAAGCCAATCTTGAAGTCGGCAGAATGGAATTTGGTGCCGGCTATTCCTACAACAAGATAAGCATTGACCAGATCGACCCAGTGATCGCCGATCAATATGCCGATAGCGGCATTCCACGGCATCAGGTTAACGGGAACATAGTCTGGCATCTCCCGATCGACGAGGCGCTGGGGGATCTGCAAGTTGGGGCCAACCTCTCATTCAAGAGCAGAATCCATCTGGGTTCGAATACCGCGTCCGGCGTTGGGGCTGATCAGCCCGCCTACGAACTGGTCGACTTGCGCCTGCAATGGAATGACATTGCCGGATCGCATTTCAGCGCCGGTGCTTTCGTCAAGAACGTCTTCGACAGGTTCTATCGCCTCGGCGTGATTGATGTCGTGAAGTCGACCGGCATCGGCGGGTCGATTTACGGCGCTCCACGCACCTACGGCATGACGGTTGGCTACAAGTTCTGATCGAGAGCGGGTAAATTCAGGGGCGCGGAACATTGTTCCGCGCCCTTTTTTGTGTTTCTTGGGACTGGCCGGCAAGGGTGGGAACGGACATGATCCCGGACGTTCTCCCCTGATTGTTACCAGTCAGAGGTAGAGTCTTGCTCCTTCTGCACTGCTACCCAACCTTTGACCGCTCGGGTCTGGAGTTTTCCGCCTTGCTCACATCCGGTGGGCTGGTGTCACCGGCTGAGTTTGCCAGTATGATCGGGGGGATATTCCCGATCGCGCTGTGCGGTCGCTCTTCATTGCAGTGTCACTTGCTCCCAATGCCGCCGCCAGCTCTGGGGGATGGCCGGATATTTCTCACCCCAGGGCCCAGCCTCGAAGGCTTCCAGCGCCGCCAGGCCGGCCTGGGCGTTCTCGGCGCGATAGATGCTGCGCAGGGAAGCTGCGATGGCCTTGCGATCCTTCCAGGACGCGATGACCATCGAGTTTCGGATCAGATGCACAATGCCCGTCTGGACCACCGTTTGCGGGAACACCGCGTTGATGGCATCGGGGAAGCCCTTCAGCCCATCGACGACGGCGATCAGGATATCGGCCACTCCCCGCCGGAAATCAATGCTGGCTCAGCGGTATCCGCACCACAAGGCCGTCGAGCGCTGACGTGAGCCGGATCTGGCAGGCGAGGCGGGATCCGGCTTGCGGATCGACGGCGAATTCCAGCATGTCGGCTTCGTCGCCGGCCGCCTCTCCGGTTAAAGCGGTCCAGGCTTCATCGACATAGACATGGCAGGTGGCGCAGGCGCAGGCGCCTCCGCAATCCGCCTCAATCCCTTCCAGCCCGTTGTGAACCGCCAGTTCCATGACGGACATGCCCTCTTCGCCTTCCAGGCTGTGGCGGGTTCCGTCAGGGTCGATGAACGTGACAGTCGGCATGAACTCTCCTCTTCGTCGCATCCGGCCTCTTCACCGGATCCGCTTCGACATATGATTGCGTTAGGTGATCCATGCCACAAGTCGGGCGTGCGTGGCAGCCGGTCTGGAGGAAATCATAGGTACGATCCCTTTCGGCGCGGCTTGAAATGGATGCCCCCCTGGGTGCTAACTCACATTCGGGCAGCGGCAACTGGATGATGTATGCGCAAGGTGGAATTGAAGGTGGCGACGGGCTCGGGCGGAAGCCAGACGATCGCGATGACGGCCTATCTCCCCGATTTCCGCACAGCCAGCGGTTGCGTCATCTTTGCTTCGCCCGGCGGCGGTTACAGCCGGGGCTATTACGACATGCATTTTCCCGGGCACGAAGGGTACAGCCAGGCCGCCCATCATGTGGAAATGGGCCATGTATTTGTCGCATATGATCATCTCGGCGTGGGCGAAAGCAGTCTTGATGATCTTGCGTCCCTGACCATCGAGGACATTGCGGCCCACAATCATCAGGCCGTCGCCAAGGTGGCCGACCAGATCCGCAAGGGTGATCTGTGCCGCGAGTTTCCGGCGCTTCCGCGCGCGGTGATGATCGGCATTGGACAATCCATGGGTGGCGGCGTTTCCATCATCATGCAAGGACGGCATCGCAGCTTCGATGCCATTGGCGTGCTCGGCTATAGCGCCGTGCACACCGTCCTGCCGCAGCGCACGCAGACGGAGGTGGAGCAGGGCGCGGCCATGTATGATTATAGCCGTGACACGGACAGCCGCACGCTTTCCGTAGAACGCTCCAGCGCAGGCGTTTCGGACTTTGTCTATCCCTTTCACTGGGAAGACGTGGCGCCGGACATTCTGGAGGCGGACATGTCGGGTGGCTACCCGATCCGCAGGACGGCCCCGCCCTTCGGCAGCCTGACGATTCCCAATTGCGTGGTTGCAATGATGAGTCCCGGCTTTGTCGCGACCGAAGCGGCCGCGGTCGATGTGCCGATTTTCCTTGGCTTTGGCGAACGCGACACAAGTCAGGATGTTCACCGGGAGGCAGCGGCTTTCCCCAATGCGCGGGACATTTCCCTTTTCGTCGTACCGCGCATGGCGCACATGCACAATTTTGCTTCCACCCGCCGACTTCTCTGGGATCGCCTCAGCGAATGGAGCGGGATGGTAGCCAATGCAACAAGATCAAAGGAGCTTTGAACGTGGCTATCTATCCTATGGCTGAGCAGGTGCCGTCCCATGTGCCGCCTGAGCTCGTCTATGAGTATGACATTTATGAACCCGGCCCTGCCGGATCGGATTTCTTCGCAGAGCTTTACAAGCTGAAGCACAAGGCTCCGGCGGTGTTCTGGACCCCCTATAATGAAGGGCACTGGTATGTGACCGACGCGAAGCTTGCGGCCGAGGTGCTGAAGGACAGCACACGCTTTTCCAGCCGGAAGCTGGTGGTGCCCCGGTCCAACAACACGGGTGACGGCTTTGTCCCGATCTTTCTCGATCCGCCCGAACATACCAAATACCGGACGCATCTTTCCGTGGCCCTGTCGCGCAAGGGCGTGGCGGAGCTGGCGCCCGGCGTTCGCCAGCTGGCGATTGAGCTGATCGAGGATCTTGTGCCCAGGGGGGGCTGCGAGTTCATGGGCGACTTCGCCTTCAAGCTACCGATCATCGTGTTTCTGCGGCTGGTAGACCTGCCCGAGGAACATCGCGAGGCGCTGCTTGAAAAAGTAGCCCAGGTGATTCGGCCGGGGAGCGACAAGGCAAAGATTATCGGCGAGCTGGCGGCCTATCTGGCTCCGATTGTCAAGGAACGGCGCGCCAATCCGGGCAGCGACCTGATCAGCTGGCTGTCCACGCGCGAGGTCGATGGCGAACGGATGAGCGAGCAGAAACTGCATAGCATGTGCACGCTGCTGCTGATCGGCGGACTGGATTCGGTTGCGAACACCGTCGGGTTCTTCGCGCGGTTTCTGGCCGAAAATCCCGAACATCGGCGGCAGATCATCGAAAATCCCGAGATCATCAGTTCAGCGGTTGAAGAATTGCTGCGCCGTTTCCCCACGGTGACGGCCGGCGCGGGCCGGGAGTGCATGCATGATACCCAGCTTGGGGCGGCGTTCATCAAGGCGGGTGAAATGGTGATGCAGCCCACGCCGATGATGAACTTTGACGATGAAACCTATCCCGACCCGCTGAAGGTCGATTTTTCCCGCCGGATCAGCAGCGTCGGCACCTTCGGTCAGGGCGCGCATCGCTGCGTGGGTGCCAATCTCGCCCGGTCGGAGCTGACGATCTTCCTTGAGGAATGGCTGAAACGCATTCCCGATTTCAGGCTGGCCGACGAGGAACTGACCTTTCAGGCCGGGGTCAATATTTCCTACCGGAATCTGCCGCTGGTTTGGTGAGGGATGGAGAGTATGGTTAGGGGTTAGAAGTTGCCCTTCCACACACGTCATCCCAGCGCAAGCTGGGATCTCCATCAGTAGCGCACAACCAGATTTGGGAGATCCCAGCCTGCGCTGGGATGACGCCCGGCAACATTGCCCTCTCAGATCACCCTGTCCGCCCGCAATGCCTCAAGCGCCACCTCATCCAGCCCCAGTTCCCGGCCAAGCACATCGAACGTATGCTGGCCCAGCATCGGCGGCGCAACATAATCGGTGATCGGCGTTTCTGAGAAATTGAGCGGGCTGCGAATGCCCTTGAGGCCCGGATGCAGCGGATGGGGCGTATCGACCGCCATGCCGCGATGTTGCATCTGGGGATCGGCAAAGACCTGGCCGATGTCGTTGATGGGGCCGCTGGGTATGCCATAGGCGTCGAGCTTTTCGAGCCAGTTGGCGACAGTGTCCTTGCGGAAGATCGCGTCGAAAACCTCGGTGAGCGCGTCGCGGTTCTTGACCCGCTCGACATTGGTGTAGAAAAGTTCATGCTTGGCGAGATCAGGCCGCTCGACGGCCTCGCACAGGCGGTCATACTGAACGTCGTTCCCGGCCGTGAGCATGATCGCCCCGTCGCTGCAGGGGAAAAGGCAGGATGGCATGCCGCCATTGCCCTGCGTTCCCCGCCGGACGGGCACTTCGCCCGATGTGAGATAGATCTGCGCATAATGCGACAGCGCCGCGACCCCGCAGTCGAGCAACGCGATGTCGATATACTGCCCCGTGCCGCCATTGGCGTCTCGATAATAGAGCGCCGCCAGTATGGCGTTCGAGATGTTGAGGCTGGTGATGAAGTCCACAATGCTGGGGCCGACCTTCATCGGGCCGCCGCCCGGCTTTTCATCGGGAAGGCCGGTGACGCTCATCAGGCCGCTTTGCCCCTGAAACACCGCGTCATAACCGGGCTTGCTGGCATAGGGGCCGGATTGGCCATAACCGGTGACGGAGCAATAAATGACCTTCGGGTTGATCGCCTTCAGGCTGTCATAGTCGAGGCCGTAGCGTTTCAGGTCGCCGACCTTGTAGTTTTCCAGGACGACGTCGGCCTTGGCCGCAAGTTGCCGGATAATGTCCTGCCCGCGCGGATCGGCGATATTGACGGTCACCGATTCCTTGTTGCGGTTGGCCGACAGGTAGAAGGCGTTTTCACGGGTCCGGATGCCGTCCGCGTCGCGCAGATAGGGCTCGCCAAAGACGCGGGCGTCATCGCCCGTGCCGGGACGCTCCACCTTGATGACGGACGCCCCAAGATCGGCCAGCGTTTGCGCGGCGAGCGGCCCGGCCAGGATGCGCGACAGGTCCAGAACGCGGACATTTTCCAGTGGCAATCGGCTCAATTCTTCCTCCGGTTCGGCTCTCCGTCTTTCATAGGGCAAGCGGCGATCCGCGCCGAGAGCACTCGGGCGCTGGCGCGCTGGCATCACAGGCTTGATGGCATGGCGACAGGGTCGCTCGATACTCGCTTTGATGCCGAAGGTTCGCAATAGTGTCAGAGAGGAGAGTGAGGAACTTCATATGAGCGACATCGAACAGGACATGCCGGCGGCGGGCGTTTGCCGCCTGACCCTCAACCGGCCTGATGCGCTGAATGCCCTCACTTATGCGATGTATGAGGAATTGATCGCGAAGCTGGAGGTGATCCGCTTCGATCCCGACATTCGCGTGGTCATCCTGACCGGCGCGGGACGCGGCTTTTGCGCGGGGCATGATCTGCGTTCGTCGGGTGAGCCGGGCTGGGTGGCCGAAGGATTGGGCAAGGCGCAATGGACCCGCGCGGTTCTGGCGAAGCTGGGCAGCATTCCAACGCTCATCCGGGCCTTGCCGCAGCCCGTGATCGCGGCGGTGAACGGCGTAACGGCGGGGGCCGGCTATCCCATAGCGCTCGCCGCCGACCTATGCATTGCGGCGCGGTCAGCGAAGTTCGTCAACGCCTTCCACAATGCGGGAACGGGGCATGAGCTGGGGCTGAGCTACATGTTGCCGCGTCTGGTGGGCGCGCAGCGGGCGGCGGAATTGCTTCTGACCGGACGCGCGGTAATGGCCGACGAGGCGGCATCAATGGGGATGATCCTGCGCGCGGTCGAGGACGACAAGCTGATGGATGAGGCCTTGGCGCTGGCGGACCAGATCATGGTCAACAGCCCGGTCGGCATCGCACTGACGAAACAGTCGATGTGGCTGAACGCCAATGCGCCGAGCCTTGAGGCGGCGATTGAACTGGAGAACCGGGCAATCTTCATCAGCCAGTCGACCGAGGACACGGCGGAAAAGCGCAAGGCTTTCCTCGAGAAGCGCCGCCCCGAATTCAAGCAGCGTTGAGGGGACCAGGCGAATGACCGGGATCGACGCGCTGCTGAAACCGCTGGAGGTGCGTGGGGCGCACCTTCGCAACCGGGTCGTGATGGCGCCGATGACGCGCTATTCCAGTCCCGGCGGCGTACCGACCGATGAAGTCGCATCCTATTATGCGCGGCGGGCGGCGAGCGGTATTGGCCTGATCGTGACCGAGGGCGTGGGCGTCGCGCATCCCGCCGCCGTCGATCATCCGGGCGTGCCGTTGATGCATGGCGATGCCGCGCTCGCCGGATGGAAGCGGGTGGCGGACGCGGTCCATGCGGTGGGCGGAGCGATCTGGCCGCAGCTTTGGCATCAGGGGCCGATGTGGCGCGTGGAATATGGAGAGGGCGGCGCTGGAGAGGCAATGCGTCCGTCGGGCGTCTGGGGGCCGGCCGACGGGATGATCTCCATTCCCGTGGCCGCGCGGGAAGCGGCCCTTCCCGAAACCCGCGCGATGAGCGACAGCGACATTCAGGACGTGATCGACGGCTATGCGCTTTCAGCGCGGCATGTGAAGGCTTTGGGTTTTGACGGCATCGCCATCCATGGCGCGCATGGCTATCTGATCGATACGTTCCTGTGGGGCTATACCAACCGGCGGCCGGACAAGTGGGGCGGCGATGCGCGCGGGCGCGCCGAGTTCGGCTGTGCGGTGGTGCGCGCGATCCGGCGGGAAGTGGGCGATGAAATGCCCATCGCCTTGCGCTTTTCCCAATTCAAGATGCAGGATTACAAGGCGCTGCTTGCCGCGACGCCGGATGAGCTGGGCGAATTGCTGCAGCCGCTGGCCGATGCCGGGGTTGATGTTTTCGATGGCAGCCAGCGCTTTTTCGATACGCCGATATTCGAAGGATCGGACCTGAACCTGGCCGGCTGGGCGAAGAAGCTGACCGGGAAGCTGGCCATGACCGTGGGCGGGATCGGCCTCGACAAGTCGAGCGGCCCGGCCAAGCATATTGACGACCGGCAGCAGACCACAAACAATCTGCCGCGCGTCATCGAACGCTTCGAACGGGGGGAATTCGATCTGGTCGGCGTGGGGCGGTCGATCCTGAATGACCCCAACTGGTTCGCCAAGGCGAGGGAAGGCGTACCCTTCGACCCGTTCGATCCGCAAAATCTGGAAAGGCTGACCTGATGACCGGGCCGTCCGACACATTGCTGGCGCGGATCGACCGGATGGAATCGATGCAGGCGATCCAGCAGCTGCCGATCCGCTATGCGCTGGCGGTGGACGGACGCGATCTGGACGCTTGGGTCGGCCTGTTCGTGGAGGATGTGAATTGCGGCCGCCATGGCAGTGGGCGCGTGGCCCTGCGCGCGGTGATCGAGCCGGAGCTGCGGACATTCTATCGCTCGATCCACCAGATTTGCGGCCACCGCGTCGAATTCGACGATGCCGATTGCGCGCACGGCACCGTCTATTGCCGGGCCGAGCATGAAGTGGGCGGGGAATGGATCGTCATGGCGATCGCTTATTTCGACGATTATGCCCGGCGCGATGGCGAATGGTATTTTGTCCGGCGGCGGGAAAAGCATTGGTACAGCGTCGATATTCTCGACCGTCCGGGTTCGCCCTTCCACCGCTGGCCAGACAATGGGGCGCAGGCGCGGCTGCCGGGGGATTTCCCATGCTGGCCGGGCTTCTGGGCGGAAAGCACTGATGAGGAGCTGGTAAGGCTGATCGGTGATCAAGTGAGAGGAACATCATGAACGCGCAACGCTTTACGGACCGCTCCATTGTCGTGACCGGCGGAGCTTCGGGCATCGGGCAGGCGACGGCCATCGCCTTTGCGCGCGAAGGCGGGCGTGTCACCATCGCCGACCTGGACGATGCGCGGGGCACCGCCGTGGTGGACGAAATCCGGGCGGCGGGCGGGATCGCGCAGTTCGTTCGCACCGATGCGACGGACGCGGATCAGGTCGCGGCGCTGATCGCGCAGGCAGGCGCGGCGCATGGACCGGTCCGGCATGCCTTCAACAATGTCGGGCTTTCAAGGCATGGCTCGATCGAAACGATGACGCGCGCGGATTGGGACTGGACCATCGGCATCTCGCTGACGTCCAGCTGGCTCGCGATGAAATATGAAGTGCCGGTGATGCTGGCGAATGGAGGCGGGACCATCGTCAACACCGCCTCCATGTCGGCCAAGATTTACACAGCCGCCGCCTCGCCCGCCTACAGCGCCGCGAAGGCCGGCGTGGTGCAGCTGAGCCATTACGCAAGCGCGGCCTATGCGGCGCGCGGCATAAGGGTGAACAGCGTTTCGCCTGGCCTGACCGCGACGCCCGTGGTTGCCGATATGCTCTCCGAGGAAGAGCAGCGGACCATCGCGGGCGAATTGCAGGCGATCGCGCGGGCGGTCGATCCGTCAGAGATCGCCGCAACTGTGCTGTTCCTGAGCAGCGATGAAGCTGCGATGATCACCGGGCGCGATATTGAGGTTAGCGGCGGCCGGCGTGTCTGACCGCCAAGGCAAGGAGTTACGGGCATGGGCAATAAATGGCTGAAATCGACGGAGACCATCGCCTTCGACGTAAGGGATAAGGTCGCGCGGATCACGCTCAACCGCCCGGAAAAGCGCAATGCGCTTAGTGGTCAGATGGTGCGCGAAATCCATGAGGCGCTGCTGGAGGCGGACGATCGCACGGACGTCAACGCCATATTGCTGCAGGGCGCGGGCAAGGATTTCTGCGCGGGCTATGACCTGATGGGCAGCGATGGCGGCGGCGCGGAGGGGGCTGGGCCGGACCATGACCCGGCGCTTTACCGCACCCGCGCGGGGACGTTGGACGACGACATCTGGAATCTGGAGCGGCAGCAGGAGCTGACCCTCATCATGCTCGACCTGCACAAGCCGATCATCGCCAAGGTGCAGGGCAATTGCCTCGCCGGGGGAACGGACCTTGCCTTTTCCTGCGACATCGTGCTCGCGGCCGACGACGCGAAGATCGGCTTCCCCGCCGCGCGCGCCAATGGCACGCCGCCGACGAATCTCTGGTTCTATCATTGCGGGCCGCAATGGGCGAAACGGATGCTGTTTACCGGCGATACGCTGAGCGGGCTGGACGCGGCGCGGATCGGGCTGGTGCTGGAGGCCTATCCAGCCGACGCCATCGATGCGGAGGCGGACGAGATGGCGCGGCGGATCGCCTGCGTGGATGCCGAAATCCTCGCCACGCACAAGCGCGTCATCAACATGCAGATGGAACTGGCGGGCGCGAAGACATCGCAGCGTTACGCCGCTGAACTGGACGCGCGCGCGCATCTGAGCCAGGGGCCGCGCCGGTCGAAGTTCCGCAAGGACATGGCGGAACTGGGCCTGAAGGATGCACTCAAGAACCGCGACGAGCCGTTCGGGAACAGCCGCGTGCAATTGCGCGCGCGAGCCGGGCGTGAGTGAAGCGGTCGCCTCCTGCCGGATTTGCGCGGGACGATGTGCGCTCAAACTGACGCTGGATGATGAACAGCGGATTACCGCTGTGCATGGCGACAAATCCAATCCCCTGACGCGCGGCTATGCCTGCATCAAGGGGCTGACCCTGCATGAGGCGCATTACAGCCCCCAGCGGCTTCACCATCCGCTCCGGCGGCGCGGTGACGGCAGCTTTGAGGAAATTCCGCTCGCAGTCGCGTTGGACGAGATTGTCGAGCGGCTGGGCGGGCTGATTGACGAGGCCGGGCCCCGGTCAGTCGCGGTGTTCAAGGGGACGATGGCCTATACCAACTTTCTTGCCAACGCGATGCTGCCTGCGTTCCTCCGCGCTATCGGATCGGATGCCTTCTATTCGACGATGACGATTGACCAGTCCGCCAAATGGGTCGCGTTCGATCGGCTTGGCGGATGGGCGGCGGGCAAAGATCCATTTGAGCTGGCCGACGTGCTGCTAATGATCGGGACCAATCCGCTGGTGTCGCTATCGACGTTCAACTTCGCGCTGCAAAACCCGGTCAAATCGATGCGTGAGGCGCGCGCGCGTGGCATGAAACTGATCGTCATCGACCCGCGAGAAACAGAGACCGCACGGCATGCGGATGTGTTTCTTCAGCCCTTGCCCGGCGAGGACCCGACGATATTGGCGGGGTTGATTCATCTCATCCTCCGCGAAGGGTGGCAGGATAGGGAGTTCTGCAACGCCCATGCCGACGGGCTTGATGCATTGAGGCAGGCGGTGGAGCCATTCACCCCCGCTTATGTGGCGGCGCGCGCCGGAGTTGCGGAGGATGCGCTATGTCGAGCCGCTGCCCTGTTTGCCGAACCGGGCGAAGGCGGCAGGCGTAAGCGCGGTTCGGCTGCGTCCGGCACGGGTCCCAATATGGCGGCGCACAGCAACCTGTCAGAGCATCTTCTGGAATGCCTGAACATCATCTGCGGCCGTTTTGCGCGGCCGGGCGACCGGGTTATGAACCCCGGCGTTCTGGGCGCCCGCGTCCCCCGGCGTGCCGAAGTTATCCCGCCGCGCCGGGGCTGGGAGGATGCCGCGAACCGCTCGCCCAGCGGTTATGGCATGCTTTTCGGGGAGCGCATGTCGGGCGCGCTGATCGACGATATACTGGTTGACTCGCCCGACCGGGTTCGGGCGCTGATCGTGGACGGCGGCAATCCCGCTATCGCCCTGCCGGACGCGCGCCGGGCGGAACAGGGGCTGGACGCGCTCGACCTTCTCGTCACGATCGATCCCTTTCTGACGCCGACAGCGCGAATGTCACATTATGTTATTCCGCCAAAGATGATGCTGGAGCGGGCGGATGTCGGCAGCCGCGATTATGAAACGATCATCACCTTTGCCCCCTATGGCCAATATGACGCGCCCGTTATCGCCCCGCCGGCCGGTTCCGAAGCCACCGACGATTGGGTTGTCCTTTGGGAAATCCTGCGCAGGATGGGCCGCAGCGTGACATTGGACGGCGTGACGTTCGATATGGATAGCCGCCCGGACAGCGAGGCCCTGATCGCGTTCCTTTTGCGCGGCAGTGCGGTGCCGTTTGACGAGATCAGGCGGCACGCCAAGGGGCATATTTTTGATGTGCAACCAATGCATGTCGAGGCGGCGGACCCCGCCTGCACCGCCCGGTTTGCACTGGCGCCTGACGATGTCCTGGCGGAAATCGCTGCTGTGCGGGCTGAGGAGGTGTCCTCATCGATCGGTAAGGACGGTTTCACCCACCGTCTTGCCGTTCGCCGGATCCGGGATGTTCAGAATACGATGTATCATCATCTGCCCGCCATTCGCGCGCGCGCGCCGGAAAACCCGGCCTTTCTCCATCCAGAAGACATCGCCGCCCTGCATCTGCGCGATGGTGAGGCGATCACGATCACGTCCCGATATGGGAGCATCACCGCTGCCGCCCGTCCCGATCCGTCAGTGCGCCGGGGCGTCGTATCGATGACGCATGGATGGGGCGCTCTGGCTGGCGAGAATGGTCCCGAACCGGGGGTCAATGTCAATGCGCTGACCGATGGGATGGAGACGCGCGACGCGCTCAACGCCATGCCGCAATTTTCCGGTTTTGCCGTTCGTGTCGAACGAACGGGTATTTCCGGCTGATCCCGGCGGAAGCGTCTATTCCTCGGCCAGCCAGGCGAGCGCCGCCTCTTCATTGGCGAAGAGCTGTTCCTGCATTCCCTTGACCACTCGGGTCACCTGCATCCGCGCCAAAGCGCTGCTGACGATCAGCGCGAGCTTGCGTGGTCGTGGCTGGAACGTGCGATAATATTCGTCGCCTTTTGCTGCTACATCCCTTGGCTGCACGGGATGGCCGCGTAAATCCAGAAGATAGTCATATTCGCCCGACCGCCAGCCTGAACCCCTGACCACGGCCTCGCGTTCAGCTTCATAGCGGTCAAGGGTCTGGATGTCCCACAGGCCCTTGAATGCCACGCGCAGCAATTTGCGATCCTTGTCCAGACTGATCTCGTACACGTCCCCTCGCTCTCCTGTTCGGGTTGGTGAAGCGGGATCCGTATCAGAAAAAACCAATGTTACCAGCGTCGTCGCAGTTGCGCCACCAAGCGTCACCCCAATCACGACATCGCGCTCTGCTTCACCGTTCAGTCGATGATCCGCTTCACGTTCCGGTCGCGGTCAAGCGCCGGGTCGAGATAGCGCCCGACCTTGTAATCGCCCATGATTGTCGTGCGCTGCGCGACCCGCTTGCAGTGGAGCGGGACGCCTGTCGCCCCGTGCAGCATGCGCCAATTGTCCCAGACGATCATGTCGTCCTTCCCCCAGTTGTGGAGATAGGCGAAGCGCTCGTCGCAGATATGACGGCCAAGCTCGGTGAGCAGGGCGTGGCTCTCATCCTTGTCCATGCCCAATATGTAGCGGGCATGCATTGGGGAGAGTTTGAGCACCTTCCGGCCGGTTTCCTGCTGCGTGATGACGAGCGGGTGGACGACGGGCGGAAAATCATATTTGACCTCGCTCTGCGGCTTGTCGGCCGGGCGGGGGAGGGCCTTGATATCCTCGGGGAAGCCGTACTGACCGGAGGTAAAGTCGGGATTGAATTCATAGACGACCTCCAGCCCCTCGATCCGTGCCTTCATTTCGTCCGACAGCCGGTCATAGGCCGCGATGGCATCGATGAAGCAGGTTTCGCCCATTTCCGGCGAGGGTTCCTTCATGCACAGCACCGCGCCGCGCACGATCGTCGGCATGAAGCTCTGGTCCCAATGATAGCCAAGCCAGCCCGCGCGCGTGATGCCATCGACGATATAATGTTGGGCAAAGCGCGGCTTCGTGTCTTCGGGGTCAAAGGACAATGTCATCAGATAGGGATTGTCCGGCCGGTTCATGTCGGCCGTGGCGGCCGGCTCCATCTCGCCAAAGACCTGGCTGAGCCGCATCTGTATCTCATCGCTGGTACCCGCGCCGCGGAACAGGACGAGGCCCGCATCGATCCAGGCGTTCCGGATCGCATCCTGTATTTCCTGCGAAAGCGGGACCGACAGATCGACGCCCACGATCTCCAGGCCGAGATTGGGCGACAGTGGCCGCAGTTCAATCGTCATCGTCTTTTCTCTCCATTTATATTGGCGCCGGGCTTCAGCTCTGGCCCGCCACGCCCATGTCGCCGCCCTTTTCGAAGCGGCGCAGATAATCGTTCAGTCCCCTGGGCGCTGGTTTACGCGCCGGATTATAGAAGGGCGAAAGCGCCTTCAGCAGTTGCGGCAGCATATGCGTGCGGGTGTGCGCCTTCACTGCCTTATCATTCGCCTTCGAACGGGCTAGGGCTTCTGCGTCCATTTTTGCGCGGTCGGTCGCGATCAGATAGTCTCGCACGACCGTGCTGTAGGCCCCTAGGTGACGGATGGCGCTGACCAGGCCGTAGCAGCGGTACAGCCAGCCATTCCAGAACCTCCCCCACAGGCCGCGTGCATAGAGCGCCCGGAACAGGCGAAAGCACACGTCGCGATGCTCGAATTCTTCCGCCATATGCCATTTCCACAGCGCGACGGCTTCCGGGTCGGCACCCGCAAGGAAGGACTCGCTATGTTCGAACCACATCCTCGCCGCAGGCGGCCCCATGGATTCAAAGCCCTCGGAGTAAGCGAGGTTGAATTTCAGCGAACGGCTGGCAAGGAATTCGACATAGTCCTGCCGCAACTTTTCCTCGAACGGCGCCAGGCCGGGATAGCCGGCCTCCCGAATTTTCTTGTTGAACGCATTATGCTGGCGGAAATGCTGCGATTCTTGCGCGATGAACCAGTCGATTTCCTTGTGGAGACGCGCTTCGCTCGCCGGTAGCGCTGCCTTTGCGCGCTGCATCACCTGGATGAGATAGGGCTCTACATAAGTGGGGATCGTCGATGCGGCATTACGGTCATGCGCGAACTCGCGGTTCGGTGCCCAATCGGGCCGAACACGGCTATAGTCGATCTTTGGCAATCGCACCTGCATCACCTTCTCCTTGCCGGACCATATACCAGCTGGTGCGGTTCGGGGCTGGGCAATCGCCGCTCTCATGATAGTCATCGGCGTTATGATATGTCTGCGCCTGGTGGACGGCAGGCCGAGCGGGCATCAAGTTGGCGTCCACTACGAACAAGGAACATGGAATGACTGGCATGGCCGTTCGCTTCACCATTGACGTACCGCAGGATAAGCTTGACCGGATCGCCGCGAAGCTGGCTCTTTCGGAAGTGGGCTATGAGCCTGCGGATGACGCGTACTGGAAATATGGCACGGACGAGGCCTGGCTTGTCGAAT
>CBHCMH010000002.1:0-21632 GCA_965974445.1 uncultured Rhizorhapis sp. | reverse complement strand
ATAGCCCGCCGACACCTGAAGCTCGCCAGTCGACTTTTCCTCGACATTGGCTTCAAGGATGATGCGGTCGGGGGCGGAACCGGGCTTCTGCTCGATCTCCAGCTTTTCCTGAAAATAACCCAGCGACTTGATGCGGTCGGCGGAACGCTTCACCTGGAAGCTGTTGAACGCATCGCCCTCATGCAGGCGGAATTCGCGGCGGATGACCTTGTCCTGGGTCAGCGTATTGCCGTTGATGTCGATCCGTTCGACATAGACACGCGGCGCATCGTTGACCCGGAGGACCAGCGACATCGTCAGGTCTTCCTTGCTGCGATTGAACTCCGGATTGACCTCTGCAAAGGCATAACCGAACAGGCCCGCCGTCTCGGTCATGGAGGTGACGGTGTCCTCGACCAGCTTGGCGTTGTACCAGTCGCCCTTTTTCATCGGCACCAGCTTCTCAAGCGCCGCGGGCTGAAGGTCGCGGATTTCGCTTTCCACCTTCACATCGCCGAATTTGTAACGTTCCCCTTCCTCGACCACATAGGTGATGATGAAGTCCTGCTTGTTGGGCGTGAGTTCGGCGACGGCGGAGATCACGCGGAAATCGGCATAGCCTTCGGTCAGGTAGAATTGCCGCAGCTTTTGCTGGTCATAGGCAAGCCGGTCGGGATCATAGCTGGTGCCGGAACTGAAGATGCGGAAGAATCGGGCCTGCTTGGTCGCCATCTGACCGCGCAGTTCGCCATCGCCGAATTTCTCGTTGCCGATGATGTTGATCTGCCGGACCTTCGATTTCGGCCCTTCGGTGATTTCAAAGATAATATCGACGCGGTTCTGATCGAGCTGCACCATCTTCGGATCGACGGTCGCGGCGAAGCGGCCCTGCCGGCGGTAGAGTTCAACGATGCGGGCGACGTCGGCGCGCACTTTCGACCGGGTGAAGATCTGGCGCGGGGCCATCTTGATCTCCGGCATGATCTTGTCTTCCTTCAGGCGCTTGTTGCCCTCCAGAACGATGCGGTTGATGACCGGATTTTCCGTGACCTGAATGGTGAGATTGCCCGCGTCGTCGCGGATCTGCACATCGGCGAACAATTCAGTGGAGAACAGGTCTTTCAGCGCGAGGTCAAGCGCTTCCCGGCTATAGGGCTGGCCCACCCGCAATTTGGTGTAGGAAAGAACCGTGTCGGGTTCCAGGCGCTGCGCCCCGGCAACGGCAATCGTTTTGATCGTTCCCATCTCGGCAGGCGGCTGCGGCGCGAGCGCGGGCGGCTGCCCGGCTGGCGGCGGCGCCTGCTGGGCCATGGCCGGTGCCGAAATGCCGGCCAATATGGTTCCGGTCAAAAGGGCAAGTGTAAGACGCTGATTGAAGTTGTTATCTGTTTTCGCTGCCACGCGTTTTCCACCTTCAAATACAAAAAAGCCGGTCCTTGACCGAATGCCCGGAGCCTCCCTGCCCCAAGCATGTCAGCCAATCAAGCCGGACAAGCCTTTCCAGACGCCAAATGACGATAAATCGTTGAACGTAACAAGCAACATAAGTGTCAATAGCAGGGCGAGACCGGAACGAAAGGCCCATTCCTGCACCACCGGACTGACCGGCTTGCGCTGAATTGCCTCGATTCCGTAAAATAGCAGATGGCCACCATCCAGCATCGGAATTGGCAAGATGTTGATGAATGCGAGGTTAATTGAAATCAGGGCCATGAAGAAGATGAAGTCTTCGGCCCCGCGCCCCGCCTGCTCGCCGGAAATCTGCGCGATCTTGAGCGGTCCGCCCAGTTCCTCCAGGGAACGCCGCCCGCTGATCACCTGCCCCAGCGTGCTGACCATCAGGCGCACGATGGCGCCTGTCCGTTCCATCGCAATGCCGGGTGCTTCCAGCACAGATACGTCGCGCTGTTCCGAGGCCGGGCTCTGGATGCCGAGCAGGCCGATGCGATATTCAGTGCCGAAACGATCGACTTCCTTGCGCACACCGATGCGGATCGGCAGGTGCATGACCGTGCCGTCGCGTTCGATGACAAATTCCGCCGTTTCGTCGGGACGATAGAATACGGCCTGCGATACCTGATCGAAGCGTTCGACCTCCCGCCCGTCGATGGACAGGATACGGTCCCCCTCACGCATCCCCGCCTTCCCAGCGGCCGAATCCTCGATCAACGTGTTGGCGACCGGCGGCGTCACATTCTGGCCATAGGCGATCGCAAAGCCCGCCAGGATCAATATGGCGAACAGGAAATTGATCGCAGGCCCGGCAAAGACAATCAACGCGCGTTGCCATAGGGGCTTGGCCGGGAAGCATTCCGCGCGCTCCTGCGCCGGCAGTTCCAGCCAGCGGGCGTCGGGCCGGCTGGAGGCGTCCATGTCGCCACGGAACTTCACATAGCCGCCCAGCGGGAGCGCTGCGATGCGCCAGCGCGTGCCACGCTTGTCGATCCAGTGCGCCAGTTCCTTGCCCACACCGATGGAGAAAACCTCCGCCTTTACCCCGAACCAGCGCGCGACGAGATAGTGCCCCATCTCATGTACGAACACGAGCGGCCCAATGACTGCAATGAATGCAACGATGGTCAGCAAGAAGCCGGGACTGTCCGTCAATGAAGCACTCTCTCCAGGATCGTGGCCGCCACGCGGCGTGCCTCGCGGTCGGCCGTGAAAATATCCTCTATGCCCTGCGGCTGGGCAGGACTGTAACGCCCCAGGGTTTCGGCCACAATCATGGCAATATCAAGGAAATTGATTCTTTCGCGAAGGAAGGCCTCGACCGCCACTTCATTGGCCGCGTTCAGGATCGCGGGGCATGCGCCCCCTGCCTCCGCCGCCTCCCGCGCCAGCCTTGTCGCCGGGAAGCGCTCCTCATCGGGCGCCTCGAAGTCCAGCCGACCGATGGTCACAAGATCAAGCGGCATGCAGGGCGTTTCGATCCGTTCCGGCCATGCCAGCGCATGCGCGATCGGAATGCGCATGTCGGGGCTTCCCAGTTGCGCCAGCGTGGAATGGTCGCGATATTCGACCAGCGAGTGAATGACGGATTGCGGATGCACCAATATCCCGATGCGGTCGAGGCCGACCGGGAAAAGATGATGCGCCTCGATCAGTTCCAGCCCCTTGTTCATCATGGTGGCGCTGTCGATGCTGATCTTCGCGCCCATCGACCAGTTGGGATGCCGAACCGCCTGCGCCGCCGTCACCGACCTCATCTGCTCCAGCGTGAAGGTGCGGAATGGCCCGCCGCTGGCCGTCAGGGTGATGCGCCGCACCTCCTCCATGCGCCCGCCCCCGAGGCACTGGAAAATGGCATTATGCTCGCTGTCGACCGGCAGCATGATCGCGCCGGACGCGCGCGCCGCCTCCATCATCAACGCCCCTGCGGACACAAGGGATTCCTTGTTGGCGAGCGCCACCGTCCGGCCCTGCTGCAAGGCCGCCAGCGTCGGGGGAAGCCCCGCGCAGCCGACAATCGCCGCCATCGTCCAGTCGGCATCCAGCCGCGCCGCATCCACCAGCGCCTGCTCGCCCGCGGCGGCCTCTATGCCGGTGCCCGCCAGCGCATCCTTGAGGGCGGAATAGCGGCCCTCGTCCGCGATCACCGCGATCCGGGCATCATGGGCACGGGCTGCGGCGGCCAGCCCGGCCGCGTCGCCATTGGCGGTCAGCGCGACGACCTCATAACTTTCCGGATCGCGGCCAATCAGGTCGAGGGTCGATTGCCCTACCGATCCAGTTGCGCCGAAGATCGAGATCCGCCGCCGCTTCATCACCAGCCGCTCGCCACCAGCAAGGCCGCGATGGGGGCGGCCGTGACCACGCCGTCGAGCCGGTCCAGCACACCGCCATGGCCGGGAAGCAGGCTGCCGCTGTCCTTCACGCCCGCCCGGCGCTTCAGCCAGCTTTCGAACAGATCGCCCAATTGCGCCACGACAGCGAGGAAGCCGCTCGCTGCCGCAAGCCGGATCGGAAGCCCCAGAAGATTGTGCAGAATAAAGCCGAACAGCAGCGCCGCCACAACGCCTCCACCAAGGCCCGACCAGGTCTTGCTGGGGCTGATCGCTGGAGCGAGCTTCGGCCCGCCAAGGCTGCGCCCGGTAAAATAGGCGCCAATATCCGTCGCCCAGACCAGCCCGAGCGCCCAGAAGGCCAGCAGCAGGCCCTGCTCCTGATTCCGGAGGTACAGAAGTGCCAGCACCGGCAGCCCGACATAATAGATGCCCGCGCCCAGACGGGCGGACCGGCTGACAACCGCCACGAACAGAAAGGCGGCCGCCATCAGCGCGAATGCAATGTAGGACGGCCCGGCGGCAAAGGGCGAGAGGATGGCGAGCGGCACGGAAATCGCGAACACGGACATGCGCCTGTCACTCGCCGACGCATTGGCAAGATCCGCCCATTCCCCCTGCATCAGCATCCCGGCGACGGACGCCAGCACCCAGAATAAGGGTCCGCCCGCGATCAGGGCCGCCACCGCCACGGCGATCAGCGCGACCCCGATCACTGCCCGGGTCTGCAACTCCTTGCCGGTACCGGGTCCAGGCTCAACCATGCTCAATTCCGGTCATAGGCCACCATAGCGCCGGTCGCGCCGGCCAAATTCGGCCAGCGCCTGCACCAGGGCATCGCCGTTGAAGTCCGGCCATAACAGATCGGTAAAATAAAGCTCGGCATAGGCCGCCTGCCACAGCATGAAATTGGAAAGCCGCTGCTCGCCCGATGTCCGGATGAGCAAATCGAGCGGCGGCAGACCAGCGGTATCGAGTTCCGCCGCAATCGCGTCCGGACCGATGGCGCCCGGGTCGATCTGACCCGCGACCGCCTTTCGCGCCAACGCCTGCGCCACCCGGGCAAGCTCGTCCTGTGAGCCATAGTTGAGCGCAACGGCAACGGTCGTCGGCCCGAAATCCGCCGTGCGCGCGATGGCGTCATCGATCATTTCAACGAGAGACGGTTCCAGCACGCGATAATTGCCGATCACCTTCAAGCGGACCCGCCTGGCTTCGAATTCGGCAAGGTCGGCCTGAATGAAATGGCGGAGCAACCCCATCAGGTCGCCGATCTCGCTTTCCGGCCTTTTCCAGTTTTCGGAGGAAAAGGCGTAGAGCGTCAGCGCCTCCAACCCCATTTCCCGCGCGGCCCGCGCCGTCCGGCGCACTGCCTCCACACCCGCCTTGTGCCCGGCGAAACGCGGCAGCATCCGCTTCTTTGCCCAGCGCCCATTGCCGTCCATGATGATGGCGACATGGCGAGCGCCAAAGGTCGGAGCCACAATTGAGCGGGAATCGGTCACAGGAGAAGTTGACGCCTATTGGCCAAGGATTTCTTTTTCCTTCGCATGGGCGGCGGCGTCCAGCTCAGCGATGGTGCTGTCGGTCAGCTTCTGGACCTCTGTTTCCAGCCGCTTGCGCTCGTCCTCGCTGATCTCGCCCTTCTTTTCGTCGGTCTTCAGGCTGTCCATGCCGTCGCGGCGGACATTGCGCACCGCGATGCGGGCCTTTTCCGCATATTGACCGGCCAGTTTCGCCAGTTCCTTGCGCCGTTCCTCGGTCAGGTCCGGGATCGGCAGGCGGAGGTTCTGCCCATCGACGATCGGGTTGAGGCCGAGGCCAGCGGACCGGATCGCCTTGTCGACCGGCCCGACATTGCTCTTGTCCCACACCTGCACGGTCAGCATGCGCGGTTCGGGCGCGGAAATGGTCGCGACCTGGTTGATCGGCATCATGGAGCCATAGACCTCCACATGCACCGGCTCCAGCAGCGCCGTGTTGGCGCGGCCGGTGCGCAGGCCCGAAAGATCGCCTTTCAGCGCTTCGACAGCGCCATGCATCCTGCGTTCCAGATCGGCCTTGCTATATTGGGCCATGTTCAGCTCTCCTCATTTCGGACGATCGTCGCCGTGCCGTCACCGTTCAGAACCTTGGCAAGATTGCCGGGTTCGCGGATATTGAACACGACGATGGGAATATCATTTTCGCGGCACAGGGCAACGGCGCTGGCGTCCATCACCTGCAGATTATCGGTCAGCACCCGGCTGAAGCTGAGGCTTTCATAGCGCGTGGCGTCCGGCACCTTCTTGGGGTCGGCATTATAGACGCCATCGACGCTGGTGCCCTTGAACAGCGCGTCGCAGCCCATTTCGGCGGCGCGGAGCGCTGCGGCCGTGTCGGTGGTGAAAAAGGGATTGCCGGTGCCGGCCGCGAAGATCACGATCCGGCCCTTTTCCATATGGCGAACCGCGCGGCGGCGGATATAGGGCTCGCAGACCGAGGACATGGGAATGGCCGACTGGACGCGGGTTTCGTAGCCCATCCGCTCCAGCGCGTTCTGCACCGCAAGCGCGTTCATGACGGTCGCCAGCATGCCCATATAGTCAGCGCTGGTCCGATCGAACCCCTTGGCGGCCGCCGCAAGGCCCCGGAAGATATTGCCGCCGCCGACCACCAGGCAAAGCTCATGCCCCGCATCGCGCGCCGCCGCGATCTCGCCTGCTACCCGGTCCACGGTTTCGGGGTCGATGCCGAATTGCCCCGAACCCATCAGGACTTCGCCCGAGAGTTTCAGGAGGATGCGGTTGAAGCGCGGGCGAGTCATGTGCGGGGAATGGTCCGTTGCCGATAAAGGAATGGCGCGCACCTTAGTCAGTGCGCGCCATAGTGCCAAGCATTGTTATTCACGCAGCCGGTAAGAGTTTTTACCAATTTCGTCATCCCCGCGAAGGCGGGAATGACGAAAAATGGCGTATTGATCTTAAGCCGCGCCGACGGCCGCCGCGACTTCCGCCGCGAAGTCGTTCTGTTCCTTCTCTATGCCTTCGCCGAGCTGGAAGCGGACATAGCCGGTGAGCGCGATGGGCGCCCCCGCGTCCTTGCCCGCCTTGGCGACCACATCCGCGATAGGGGTCTTGTTGTCGATCACGAAAAGCTGGCTCAGCAGCGCATTTTCCTTGGCGAACTTGGCAACCGCGCCATCGACCATCTTGGCGACGATTTCGGCGGGCTTGCCCGATTCGGCGGCCTTTTCAGCGGCAATGGCGCGCTCACGCTCGATCAGATCGGCATCGATATCGTCGGCCTTCAGCGCCAGCGGGAAGGCAGCGGCGATGTGCATCGCGATCTGCTTGCCGAGCGGCTGAAGCACGTCGGCGGCGGCTTCGGATTCCAGCGCGACGAGCACGCCGATCTTGCCAAGGCCGGGAGCCGCGGCGTTATGGACATAGTCCACCACCAGACCCTTGGACACCGAAAGCTGAGCCACGCGGCGCAGCGACTGGTTCTCGCCGATGGTAGCGATGTTGTTCGTGAGCACGTCCTTGACGGTGCCGCCCTTGGGGTGCGCCTGGCCCGCCAGCGCGTCCGCGTCGGCAGCGCCGGTGTCAAGCGCAATGGCGGTGACGGAACGGACGAAATCCTGGAACTGGTCGTTCTTCGCCACGAAGTCGGTTTCGCTGTTGACCTCTACGGCCGCGCCCTTGGTGCCGGCAACGGCGACGCCGACCAGACCTTCAGCGGCGGTGCGGCTGGACTTCTTGGCGGCGGCGGCCAGGCCCTTGGTGCGCAGCCAATCGACCGCAGCTTCGATATCGCCATTGGTTTCGGCAAGTGCCTTTTTGCAGTCCATCATGCCCGCGCCCGAGCGCTCACGCAGTTCCTTCACAGTGGCGGCGGTAATCTCGGCCATTGTCTGTTCCTTCATCTCACGGTTTTCAAATGCAGGCAGGACGCCCTTTGCAGAGCGCCCTACCCGTCAAGCATTGCAATATCGCGAAGCCGATCAGGCTTCAGCGGCAAGCGCTTCTTCCGCCAGCGGCTCGGCCATGGCGCCCAGGTCCACGCCCGATGCGATAGCGGCGCCCTGACCGCCCTTGGTCGCGGCGGCGGCGATCGCGTCGCAATAGAGGCGGATGGCGCGGCTGGCGTCGTCATTCGCCGGAACCGGGAAAGCGATGCCGCTCGGATCGACGTTGGACTCGAGGATCGCGACGACGGGGATGCCCAGCGTGTTGGCTTCCTTGATCGCCAGTTCTTCCTTGTTGGCGTCGATGACGAACATCACGTCCGGAATGCCGCCCATGTCGCGGATGCCGCCCAGCGACAGCTCGAACTTGTCGCGCTCACGGGTGAGCTGCAGCACTTCCTTCTTGGTGAGGCCGTGGGTGTCGCCCGAAAGCTGCTCTTCCAGCGCCTTGAAGCGCTTGATCGACTGCGAAATGGTCTTCCAGTTGGTGAGCATGCCGCCCAGCCAGCGGTGGTTGACGAAATGCTGGCCCGAACGGCGAGCCGCCTCTGCGATGGGGTCCTGCGCCTGGCGCTTGGTGCCGACGAACAGCACCTTGCCGCCATGAGCCACCGTCTGCGACACGAAGTCGAGCGCGCGGGCGAACAGGGGAACCGTCTGCGACAGGTCAAGAATGTGGATGCCGTTCCGCTCGCCGAAGATATAGGGCTTCATGCGGGGATTCCAGCGGTGGGTCTGGTGGCCGAAATGCGCACCGGCCTCGATCAATTGCTGCATGGTGACGACAGGTGCCGCCATAGTCTTTCTCCTTCCGGTTGAACCTCTGGGAATCTGTGACCGCACTTTCGCCCGGCACCGGTATGTATGATTCCCATGTGGAATAGGCGCGGCCCTTAGCGCGCCGGTTCGGCAAAGGCAAGGCTTGACAGCGGGAAAAGAATAGAACAAATAGTGAACATAGGCGATGCGAAGAGTTTTTTGCGGCAATCGCCGGACGCGAATGGAAAGGGACATATATGTATCAGCTGCTGACTTCGCTGCTGTTCGCAGGCGCCTTCATCACCGCATTGACGGTCATCGCCGCCATGTTCGCATCGCATTGGGACAAGGTTGCGGCAGCGCTCATGATGCAGCCGCTTCGCCGTCAGCCAGCGCCCTGGCGGATACCGCCGCGCCGTCCGGCCCGCTCCAGTGTCGCGATGGTGTCGAGGCGTCCGGGCCTCAGCCGCGCAGCCGCTTGACCTTGGCGTAGCTCGCCACGCCAAAGGGTATGAGGGCGAGATAGAAGAGGCTTACCACCAGCAATGTCGGCCAGGGCGCGGTAATCAGCGCGGCGCTGAGCAGACCGGCAAAGGCAATGGCTTCCAGCCGGATATTCTTGCGCAGGCGCAAGGAACTCCAGCTGAAGGTGGCGACGTTGGAAATCATCAGGAAAGCGATCACCGCCACCCAGGGCGCAACCACATAAGCGGAGCGGAAATATTCCACGCCCGTCGAAAGCCAGAGATAGAAGGGCACGAAGGCCAACCCTGCTCCGGCAGGCGCGGGAACGCCCGTCAGAAATCCCGCCGATTTGTGCGGCTGATCGTCCGCATCGATATTCGCGTTGAACCGGGCGAGGCGGAGCGCACAGCAGACGGCGTGCGCCAGAGCGATGATCCAGCCGAATTTCGGCAGATATTGCAACGACCAGAGATAGATGACGAGGGCGGGCGCGACGCCGAAGGCAATGACGTCGGACAGCGAATCTAGTTCCGCCCCAAAACGGCTTTCGCCCTTCACCAAACGCGCGATGCGGCCGTCGAGACCGTCCAGCACGCCCGCGAAGACGATGGCGGCCACGGCCTTTTCCCATTCCCCGGCAACAGCAAAACGGATGCCGGTCAGGCCGAAGCACAGCGCCATCGCCGTCACGGCATTGGGCGCCACCTGCCGCAGGGTTATGCCCCGCCGCGCCGGTTGTGCCTCGTCGGGACCTGTCACTGTGAAACGCCCGTGACGGGAGCAGCGTCGCCCAAACGGGCCAGCACCGTTTCGCCAGCGATTGTCCGCTGCCCCAATGTCACGCGCGGCGCGGTGCCTTTGGGCAGATAGACGTCCACCCGGCTACCGAAGCGGATGAGGCCGATGCGCTGCCCATGCGCGACAATATCACCCGACTTCACGAAGGGGACGATCCGCCGGGCCACGAGCCCCGCGATCTGGGTAAAGCCGATTCGCACGCCATCGGCGCGCTCGACCAGGATGTGCTGCCGCTCATTATCCTCACTCGCCTTGTCGAGATCGGCGTTGAGGAATTTGCCTGCAATATAGATGACCGCCTTGATCGTGCCGCCGATGGGGGCACGGTTGATGTGGACGTCGAACACGCTCATGAAGATCGAAACGCGCGTCATTTCGTCATTGCCAAGACCGTCGGGACCCAACAGCTCCCTGGGCGGCGGCACGTTCTGGATCAGCGTGATCAGCCCGTCGGCGGGCGCGATCACCAGACTGTCGTCCAGTGGCGTCACGCGAACGGGATCGCGGAAAAAGGCCAGAACCCAGATCGTCAGCACGACCAGCGGCCAGGTAAGCCAGGGGACGAATATCCAGGCCAGCAGCGTAATGCCGGCGGCAATCGCCGCGAACTTGCGGCCTTCGGGATGGACGGAGGGGAAGCGCCATTTGACGGTTGTCGCGCCCGGCACGGCATAGCTGTTTTCTGAATTCATTGCCGCTCTTTAGGGTGTCCCCCCGCCATATACAACGCCCTGCCGTCAGCTGGCCGATGCCGGGAGCCAGAAATGGCTGATGCCGTTGCAAAGGAGTCAATATTGTTAATGCGAAGCATTATTGCTAAGATTTGCGAATCTTTCCCCTTGCCAGTTGATCATTTCGCTTCCTTTCCCTAGACGCCTTCCCAAACCCTACCCCAGGCATGAAGGCGAACAGGCGAATGGCGAAGATCAAGGTCAAAAATCCGGTTGTGGAAATCGATGGCGACGAGATGACGCGGATCATCTGGCAATGGATCCGTGAACGGCTGATTCAGCCTTATCTCGACATTGACCTGCATTATTATGATCTCGCCGTCGAGGAACGCGACCGCACCGATGACAAGATCACGGTCGATGCCTCCAACGCCATCAAGAAATATGGCGTCGGCGTCAAATGCGCCACCATCACGCCGGACGAGGCCCGCGTCGAGGAGTTCAACCTCAAGAAAATGTGGAAATCGCCGAATGGCACCATCCGCAACATCCTGGGTGGTGTCGTGTTCCGCGAACCCATCGTCATCCGCAACGTCCCCCGGCTGGTTCCGGGCTGGACCGACCCGATCGTCATCGGCCGCCACGCCTTTGGCGACCAGTATCGCGCGACCGACTTCCTGGTTCCTGGCGCAGGCAAGCTGCGCCTGGTGTTCGAGGGCGACGATGGCAACACCATCGATGAGGAAGTGTTCCAGTTCCCCTCCTCCGGCGTCGCCATGGCGATGTACAATCTGGACGAATCCATCCGCGATTTCGGCCGCGCCTCAATGAACTATGCGCTCGACCGCAAATGGCCGCTCTATCTGTCCACCAAGAACACGATCATGAAGGCCTATGACGGCCGCTTCAAGGATCTGTTCGAAGAGGTATTCCAGGCCGAATTCAAGGCGAAGTTCGATGCCGCCGGTATCAGCTATGAGCACCGCCTGATCGACGACATGGTCGCCTCCGCGTTGAAGTGGAACGGCAAGTTCGTCTGGGCCTGCAAAAATTATGATGGCGACGTTCAGTCAGACACCGTCGCGCAGGGCTTCGGCTCGCTGGGCCTCATGACATCGGTGCTGATGACGCCCGACGGCAAGACCGTGGAGGCGGAAGCTGCGCACGGCACCGTCACCCGCCACTATCGCATGCACCAGCAGGGCAAGGCGACGTCGACGAACCCGATCGCATCGATCTTCGCCTGGACCGGCGGCCTCAAATATCGCGGCAAGTTCGACGAAACGCCGCTGGTAACGAAGTTCGCCGAAACGCTGGAACGCGTCTGCGTCAAGACCGTCGAGGACGGCCACATGACCAAGGATCTGGCGATCCTGATCGGCCCCGATCAGCCCTGGATGACGACCGAACAGTTCTTTGAGCAGATTCGCGTCAACCTGGAAGCGGAAATGTCAAGCTGGGCCTGAACGGACGGAGCAGGTTAAGAGCCGATGACAACGACCGGACGGAAACGCCTTGAAATTCGCAACGCGCTTCCGTCCGATGTCCGGGCGATCCTGCGGCTGATCCAGCGCGCCTACCCCAACCTGCCCAACTATTCCACCGCCACCGTTCGCGGCCAGATCAACAATTATCCCGAGGGCAGCTTCATCGCGCTCTACGACAACAAGGTCGTGGGCTATTGCGCCGCCATGCGCGTCAGCAAGGCCATGGCCTTTGCACCGCACGACTGGGAAGAAATCACCGCCAACGGCTTTGGCACACGGCACTCACCGGCCGGCGAGTGGCTTTATGGCTATGAAATGTGCGTTGATCCCCGGCAGCGCGGGCTCCGGATCGGCCAGCGGCTTTATGACGAACGCAAGTCGCTGGCCGAGGAACTGGACTTGCACGGCATCGTCATCGGCGGGCGGATGCCGGGGTACCAGCGCCACAAGCGCAAGGTCGAGGGGCCTGAAGATTATCTGGACAAGGTGGTGCACGGAAAGCTGAGCGATCCGGTCATCAGCTTTCAATTGAAAAATGGCTTCGAGGCGCTTGGCGTCCTGAAGAACTACCTGCCCGAAGATACGGCATCAAACGGTCACGCGGCGCATCTGGTCTGGCGCAATCCCTATATCAATCCGGACGAACCGCCGGAATTCCGTGTTCCCCGCGGCGTTGAAAGCGTTCGCCTCGCCACCTGCCAGATGCAGGCACGGGCGGTTGAGAATTTCGAGGAATTTGTCCGCAACGTCGAATATTTCGTCGATGTCGCTGCGGATTACCGGTCCGACTTTATCGTCTTTCCGGAACTGTTCACGCTCCCGCTGCTGTCTTACGAAAAGAAGAAGCTGGAACCCAGCGAAGCCATCGACCGGCTGACCACCCATACGCCGCGCCTGACCAAGGAACTCGCGCGCATGGCGCTGGAATATAATATCAACATCATCGGCGGATCGCACCCGACGCGCACGGAGGATGGCGATATCCAGAATGTCGCCTATGTGGCGCTTCGTGACGGGTCGATCCATGCCCAGGAAAAGATCCATCCGACGCCCAATGAAGCCTTCTGGTGGAATATCAAGGGCGGCGATTCCCTTGACGCGATCCAGACCGATTGCGGTCCGATTGGCGTTCTCATCTGCTATGATAGCGAGTTCCCCGAACTGGCGCGCCGTCTGGTGGATCAAGGGGCCCGGATCATCTTCGTCCCCTTTTGCACGGACAGCCGTTCGGGCTATATGCGCGTGCGCTATTGCAGCCAGGCGCGGGCGATCGAAAACCAGTGCTTTGTCGTGATGTCGGGCAATGTCGGCAATCTGCCCAATGTCGACAATATGGACATTCAATATGCCCAAAGCTGCATCCTGACCCCCTGCGACCTGCCTTTCGCCCGCGACGGCATCGCGGCGGAAGCGAGCGAAAATGTGGAAACGCTCACCATGTCGGACGTCAATCTTGCCGACCTGAGCTGGGCGCGTGCCGAGGGAACCGTCCGCAACCTGCGCGACCGGCGGTTCGACCTTTACCATATCGACTGGGACAGCAGCGCCGCGGGCCACGACCACCCCACCAGCGGCGGCCCGGCGCCAACGGGCACGCACAACAGTCCCGGCGGCGGCTAAGACCCTTTAATTCAGCACATCGGTATCATCAGGCGCTGACAAAGCGTGCAAAAGCCGCTTAGAGTGGCTTATGGCCCTGGAAGTAAGCAATAACGGATTTAGCGACGCGCTGGTGATATTGGGCGCGGCGGGCTTGGTCATTCCTGCCTTTGCCCGCTTTCGCATCAGCCCCGTCATCGGTTTCATTCTGGTGGGACTGCTCGCCGGTCCTGCCGGTCTGGGATCGCTGACCGATCAATTCCCCTGGCTCTACTACGTCACCATATCCGATCCCCATGCGATCGAGCCCTTTGCCGAGTTCGGCATTATCCTGCTTCTCTTCTCCATCGGCCTGGAACTCAGTTTCAAGCGCCTGTGGTCGATGCGGACCTTGGTGTTCGGCGTCGGCGCGGCTGAATTGCTTGTCGCGGGGCTGATCATCGGTCTGGTCCTTTACCTCATGGGCCAGGCGCTGGCGGGCGCTATCGGTCTTGGGCTGGCGCTGGCGCTGTCATCGACCGCTCTGGTGCTACCGATCGTCGGCACGCAGTCGGCGGTCGGGCGGGCCGCCTTTTCCATGCTTCTGTTCGAAGACCTGGCTATCGTCCCCATCATTTTCGCCCTGGGCGCGATGGCCCCCACCGCACAGGATGCCGGATGGAGCGGCCTTGCCCAAACCATGCTGGCGGGCGGCATTACCGTCGTTATCATGTTTGTCGCCGGCCGCTTTTTCCTGCCGCGCGTCTTCTCCCAGGCAGCCCGCACGAAGAGCCCTGAAATATTCCTGTCCGCCAGCCTGCTCGTCGTGATCGCGGCCAGCCTTGCCACGACCATTGCAGGCCTTTCCCCCATTGTCGGCGCGCTGCTGGCCGGACTGCTGATCGCTGAAACCGAATATCATGGCGAGGTCGAAGTCATCACCGCGCCGTTCAAGGGCATGGCGCTCGGCGTATTCCTGATCACCGTCGGCATGAGCATCGACGTCCGGGTCATCCTTGCCAACTGGGTCAGCCTGCTGGTCGCCGTCGTGGCGGTGGTGGCGATCAAGGTCGCCGTCACCACGACGTTGCTGCGTCTGAGCGGCGCTCGCCGGTCCACGGCGCTGGAGGCCGGGATGCTGATGGGCTCGCCATCGGAAACGACCTTGATCGTGTTGGCGGCCGCATCCGCCGCGCAGCTGATCCTGCCCTCAACAGCCGCCTTCTGGCAGATCGTCACCGCCATCGGCCTTACCATCACGCCGTTGCTCGCGCGCATCGGCCATGACTTTGCCCGCCGCATAGACCTAGGCGCAGGCGAAGAGCCGAGCATCGAGCTTGGCAAGCATGGGCGCCCGGTGGCGGTCGTCATGGGCTTCGGCCGCGTCGGGCGCATGGTTGCCGACATGCTGCGCGTCCACAATGTGCCCTTCGTGGCGGTGGATTCCGACATCGATTCGGTGGCGCAGGCACGGCGCGACGGCTATCCCATCATCTTCGGTGACGCATCGCGATCCGAACTGCTCGACAAGCTGCAACTCGGCCATGCCAAGGCGCTGATCCTCACCATGGACGATCCGGTCCTTTCGGTCCGGCTGACCAGGAAAGTCCGCGGCTGGGTTCCAAACCTGACCATCATCGCCCGCGCCCGCGATACCGAGCATGCCGCCGAACTCTACAAGGCCGGCGCGACAGATGCCGTGCCAGAGACGCTTGAAAGCTCCCTGCAGCTCTCTGAATCCGTGTTGGTCGATCTGGGCATCGCCATGGGGCCGGTTATTGCTTCGATCCACGAAAAGCGCGACGAGCTACGCAAGGAGATCAAGGAAGCGGGTGACCTGGACCGGAGCCCCCTGCTCCGTCATCTGCGAATGGACGAAGCGGGGTAGGAGGGCCGGGGTTCAATGTCCGTCACCCCGGCGAAAGCCGGGGTCTCCCAAATCCTGGCTATACCGAGCCTTGAGAGATTCCGGCTTTCGCCGGAATGACGCCAGATTTATGGGTCGGCATCATTGCAGCTTGATATATGCGCTGTGGACCAAGGATTTCTCCCCCAACAGAAAAAGGCCGGAGCTTTCGCCCCGGCCTTTCCTGTTCGTAATGAACGATATGGTCTTCTTATCAGAAGTCCATGCCGCCCATGCCGCCCATGCCACCCATGCCGCCGGGCATGGCGGGCATCGCCGCCTTGTCTTCCGGCGCATCAGCAATGGTGGCTTCGGTGGTGATCAGCAGCCCTGCAACCGAGGCAGCATCCTGAAGCGCGGTGCGAACGACCTTGGTCGGGTCGATCACGCCAGCGGTAACCAGATTTTCATATACGTCGGTCGATGCATTGAAGCCCTTGGTTTCGTCATTTTCGCGCAGCAGGTTGCCAGCAACGACAGCGCCGTCAAAACCCGCGTTCTGGGCGATCTGACGCAGCGGCGCCTGAATGGCCTTGCGGATGATGTCGATGCCGCGGGTCTGGTCGTCATTGACGCCCTTCAGGCCTTCAAGAGCCTTGGTGGCGTAGAGCAGGGCCGTGCCACCGCCGGGGACGATGCCTTCTTCCACGGCCGCACGGGTTGCGTGCAGGGCGTCGTCAACGCGATCCTTGCGCTCCTTGACTTCCACTTCGGTCGAACCGCCGACCTTGATCACGGCAACGCCGCCAGCAAGCTTGGCAAGACGCTCCTGGAGCTTCTCACGGTCGTAATCGCTGGTGGTGTTTTCGATTTGTTGACGGATCGCTTCGACGCGGCCCTTGATCGCATCGCCGTCACCGGCGCCATCGACGATCACGGTGTTGTCCTTGTCGATGGTGACGCGCTTGGCCTGGCCGAGCATGCCGATGGTGACGCTTTCCAGCTTGATGCCGAGGTCTTCGGAAATCATCTCGCCCTTGGTCAGGATCGCGATGTCTTCCAGCATGGCCTTGCGGCGATCGCCGAAGCCCGGAGCCTTCACTGCTGCAACCTTCAGGCCGCCGCGCAGCTTGTTGACCACCAGGGTCGCAAGCGCTTCGCCTTCAATGTCTTCGGCAATGATCAGCAGCGGACGGCCCGACTGAACGACAGCTTCCAGAATGGGGAGCATCGCCTGCAGGTTGCTGAGCTTCTTTTCGTGGATCAGGATGTAGGGGTCGGTAAGCTCGACCTGCATCTTTTCCGGGTTGGTGATGAAGTAGGGCGACAGGTAGCCGCGGTCGAACTGCATGCCTTCGACGACATCGAGTTCGAAATCCAGGCCCTTGGCTTCCTCGACGGTGATGACGCCTTCCTTGCCGACCTTTTCCATGGCTTCGGCGATCTTTTCACCGACTTCGGTGTCGCCATTGGCCGAAATGATGCCGACCTGTGCGATTTCGCTGGAACCGGCGACGGGCTTGGAACGGCCCTTGAGGTCTTCGACGACCTTGGTGACGGCGATATCGATGCCGCGCTTCAGGTCCATCGGGTTCATGCCGGCCGCAACCGACTTCATGCCTTCACGAACGATGGCCTGGGCCAGAACGGTGGCGGTGGTGGTGCCATCGCCGGCAACGTCATTGGTCTTGGACGCCACTTCGCGGACCATCTGCGCACCCATATTTTCGAACTTGTCCTTCAGTTCGATTTCCTTGGCGACGGTGACGCCGTCCTTGGTGATGCGGGGAGCGCCGAAGCTCTTGTCGATGACGACGTTGCGGCCCTTGGGGCCCAGCGTTACCTTGACCGCGTCGGCCAGGATGTCGACACCGCGCATGATGCGTTCACGGGCGTCGCGCGAAAATTTTACGTCTTTCGCTGCCATAATATCTACCTCTGCTTTCTGATGCTTTTAAAAAGGGATCCAGAATTTCCTGTTCCGTTCGCCCTGAGCCTGTCGAAGGGCATGCCTTCTTCTAAAAGAAAAGGGCCGGGCTTCGACACGCTCAGCCCAAACGGGCTGGGCAAATTCAGCCAACGATTCCCAGAATATCGCTTTCCTTCATGATCAGCAGGTCTTCACCGTCGATCTTGACTTCGGTGCCCGACCATTTGCCGAACAGGACGCGGTCGCCAGCCTTGACGTCGAGCGGCGTGATCTTGCCGTCTTCGCTCTTGGCGCCGGCGCCAGCAGCGACGACTTCGCCTTCGGAGGGCTTTTCCTTGGCGCTGTCGGGGATGATGATCCCGCCAGCTGTTTTCTCTTCCGCCTCTACCCGGCGAACGAGAACGCGATCATGCAACGGACGAAAACCCATATGCTTACCTTTCTCTTGGCTATCATTCCGGCCGGAGGTGTTGCAGGGTTCCCATTCGTGGCCCCCTTCCAATACCGTTCCGCCCTGTGAATCTTGTTAGCACTCACACAGGGAGAGTGCTAACCGCGGTCATATGGTCGCTTGGCCAAGCGGGTCAAGGGGCTAGGCAAAAGAAAAAACGCGGCGTTGCGACCCCGCCATGCATGCGGTACCCCGTTTCTCCGATACGGGATGACAGGAGGATCGCTTGGCCTTTGTGAAAAGCGTCTGGCGCATATTGATGGCGATCAAGGACGGCCTGGTGCTGCTGTTCATGATCCTGTTCTTCGGCCTGCTTTACGCTGCCCTGTCCTTTTCTCCTCCACCCGCCGCGAGCATCGGCAGCGGCGCGCTGCTGCTGAAACTGGACGGCGCGATCTTGGAGCAGCCCCGCCGGGAAAGCCCCTTCGACCTTGTCACGGGCAATGGTTCGCCCGTGGAGGAGTATCGCCTGCGAGACGTGGTGCATGCGATCGAGACGGCAGCGGACGACAAGAAGGTGAAGGCGGTGGTCCTTGACCTCGACCAGTTCCTCGGCGGCGGGCAGGTTGCGCTGACCCGCGTGGGCGAGGCGCTGGACAAGGTGCGCGCGGCAAAGAAACCCGTGCTGGCCTTCGCCACCGCCTATACCGATGACGGCTATCAACTGGCCGCCCACGCGTCGGAAGTCTGGCTCAATCCCATTGGCGCGGTGATGATCGCCGGCCCCGGTGGTTCCCAGCTTTACTACAAGGGCCTGATCGACAAGCTGGGCATCAACGCGCATGTCTATCGCGTCGGCACCTATAAGAGCTTCGTCGAACCATTCACGCGCACCGATCAGTCCGAAGAGGCCCGCAACGCCATGCAGGCGGTCTATGGCGCAATCTGGCAGAATTGGCGCGACGATGTGGGCAAGGCACGGCCGCAGGCGAAAGTTGCCGCCTATGTGAAGGACCCTGTTGCCGCCTCGGTGGCGGCCAATGGCGATCTTGCCAAGGCGGCGTTGGCCGCTCGCCTGGTCGACAAGATCGGCGATGAAACAGCGTTCGGCAATCGCGTCGCGGCGCTGGCCGGAAAGGGCGACAAGACGAAGCCGGGCAGCTTCCGGGACATTGATTATGAGGCCTATGTGGCGGCCTATCCGGTCAAGGACAATGGCAAGATCGGCGTCATCACCATCGCGGGCAATATTGTGGATGGCGAGGCGGACCCCGGAACAGCGGGCGGCGACACCATCGCCAAACTGATCCACGACGCGCTGGCCGAAAAGGACCTCAAGGCCATCGTCCTGCGCGTCGATTCTCCGGGTGGGTCGGTGCTGGCCTCCGAACAGATCAGGCATGCCCTGCTGGATGCCAAGGCGCGCGGCCTGCCGATTGTCGCCTCCATGGGCAATGTGGCGGCGAGCGGGGGATATTGGGTATCGACCGCAGCGGACAGAATTATCGCGGAACCTTCCACCATCACCGGCTCCATCGGCGTGTTCGGAATATTGCCCAGCTTCGAGAATTCCCTGGCCAAGATCGGCGTCACCACGGACGGCGTCAGGACGACGCCGCTATCGGGCCAACCAGACCTGGCCGGGGGGGTCAGCGCCGAATTCGACGCGCTGGCGCAGGCTGGCGTTGAGGACATCTATCGCCGCTTCGTCGGCCTGGTCGCTCAGGCGCGAAAGATGCCGCCGCAGCGCGTGGACCAAATCGCGCAGGGGCGGATCTGGGACGGCGGAACGGCGCGGCAACTGGGCCTTGTGGACGGCTTTGGCTCATTGGACGATGCAATCGCGCAGGCAGCCGGACTTGCCGGAATGGACACCGCCAAGGCGCGGCCCGTGTTCATTGAGCAAAAACCCGACTATTTCACGCAGATGCTAGAGAAGTATGCCCATCGGGACGATGAGGAACGCACCGCCGCCCTGCCGCGCGACTGGCTGAGCAAGCAGGCCTGGATACAGCGGCATCTGGCTTTCCAGGCGGTGGGCGATGTTCAGGCGATGCTGACCGGCAGCGCCATTCGCGCGGATTGCCTGGAGTGCCGGGGTTTGGTGCCCAGGGCGATCGATGCACGCGCGACGCGGCGGCTGATCGATTACCTGATGGCGGCGATGTAATAGATATTATCGTCATTCCCGCGAAAGCGGGAACCCATCTATCCTCTTGGTTCAAAGTTGGAAATTGCTGCAAGTTGGGTCCCCGCTTTCGCGGGGATGACGAACAGATTAGAGCGACGAGCCTTTAATCTGCACCACATTCCGTTCGTGTCGAGCGAAGTCGAGACACGTTCGCGCCAACCCAGCGTCCCTCGACTTCGCTCGGGACGAACGGAGGGCGATTCCGATTTTCTGCAATTCGCTCTAGGCAATACTTGGTAAGAGCGGGAAGCGGGGAGCTTCTGTTGCCCGGTGCTCCCCAAACCGCTGGAATCCGCTTCTGTTGCCCGGTGGGTCCAACCGCGTTCTTTTTGGGTAATGTCAGGGCGTGAGCCCCTCAATTACGCAGCAAGAGCAAGAGCCTCGTTATCGTTGGCACTTGTAGGTTTTGAACAGTTTTACGGCTTACTCGGGCCGGGCGAAAATATCGTCTTTCAACACACGTCGATCCTGGTTCGGCCCCATCAGGAGGGGCTTCGCTATGGGAGAAGCCCTTTCTGGTGGAGCCGCCGGGTACTGCCCCCGGGTCCGCTGCGCCTATTACACGACACAATTTATCGCCATAGCCGGACAGGTCCGGCACCTCCCTATATAGGGCATCCGGGATGAATGAAAAGTGACCAGGGCGCGAAATCCATGTGCGCTTGTTCAGATCATTGGCGCGGAGCCATGTCCTCAGCCCGGTCTGCGGCCGCTTCTCCCTGTTCGCGGGTCTGTTCGGCCTTTTCCTCCAGAACATCGGCCTGATTTTCAAGCGCGCCGGCCGCCATCGCATTATCCATGACGTCGGCTTGGTCCTCCATCGTCTCGGCCTGGTTCTCCATCATGTCCGCCTGTGTTTCAGCAACATTCTCGATGGCGTTTTCCTGCTTGGTATCGCAGGCGCCAAGAGCGAGAATAGCGCCAAGCGCAAGACCAGTAATCATGACTTTCACGTCGGGAACCTCCTGTTGCCGCCAATCAGAACATGGCTAGGCGCACTAACAGGCTGCTGCCGCCCTTTGTTCCCTCCCCATCATCGGCTTACCGCATTTGCATCGGCGGGCAGGATCGCAGGGTGGGGCTATTTCTTCAGCAAATCCCGGATTTCCCGAAGCAGCACAACATCTTCGGGATCGGGCGCGGCGGCGGCCTCCTCCTTTGGAACGATCTTTCCTGCCTGCTTGACGATCAGGAAAATGATGAAGGCGAGAATCAGGAAATTGATGGCCACCGTCAGGAACTGGCCCCAGCCCAGGACAGCGACGCCAGCGGCCGTCAGGTCGGCATAGCTGCCTGGCGATCCCTTGAAGCCGGCGGGGATATCGCCAAGAGTGATGAAGTAATTGGAAAAGTCGAAACCGCCGAAAACATAGCCGACAACGGGCATGATGATGTCGTCGGTCAACGATTTGGTTATGGTGGCGAATGCGGCGCCGATGATGACCGCAACGGCGAGGTCGAGGACATTTCCCCGCGCGATGAAGTTCCGGAATTCTGCAAGCATTCTTTTCCTCCCAGTCAAAACGGCAAGATTGTTGCGAACAGGCAACCAGGTCCCTACTTTGCAGGCATTGCAACCAATCGCAACATGTCCTCCGGAGAATGAAATGTCCCACACTCGTTTTTCCTACGTACTGCTTGCGCCTGTCGCGGTGATGTCCCTGTCCGGCTGCGGCATCAACAGCGTTCCGGCGGCCGAGGAATCCGTGAAGGCCAAATGGGGGGACGTGCAGAACCAGTATCAGCGGCGGGCAGACCTCGTCCCCAATCTGGTCGCGGTGGTGAAGGGCTATGCGAAGCAGG
>CBHCMH010000001.1:0-24069 GCA_965974445.1 uncultured Rhizorhapis sp. | reverse complement strand
GAGCCGGCCTGCGGGCCGTGCCATTGCTTCCAGGTTTCCGGCCGCACGGTGAACTTCTGGTCCAGCTTCAGCTCGCCCTTTTGAATCAGGCGGAAGGCGACGTGGGTCGTCATCATCTTTGCCATGGAAGCAGGCGGGATCCGCTGATCGGCATTCTTCGAATAGAGCACCGCGCCGGAGGAAAGATCCTGCATATAGGCGATGGGCGCATCAGTGCTGTATGGCGGCGCGGCGGCCGTTACCGGGGTGACCGCAAGAGCAATCGCTGCAACAGCAAATAGGGGGCTTTTCATCTGGTCTCTCTATCCGGATTCGGGGGACGGGCTATCTGCCGTCATTAGCCATTATGCGGGCGTTGGAATAGCCTTTCGACGAGGCTTTCTCAACGCCCTGCCGCGCGGCGGCTTCGCTGGAATAGGGGCCGAAACGCACGCGCCACAGGCCATTGCCTTCCGCCACCCATGCGCCGATCCGCGCCGCCAGCCCGTCGGCCCGCTCTTTGGTGGAAAAGGCCCCGACCTGCACGACATAGCCGCCCGTGCCCCTGGCCGGAGCCTGCGCGGCTGGCACGGCTGCGGCCTGCTGCGCCGGAGTAACCACACGGGGCTGGCCGGTGAGACGCTGGCGCAGGACGGCTAGCAGCGCCGGCGGCGTTTCCAACCGTTCGGCCGCCTGCCCGCCCGCGCGCAGCGCCGCGCGCTCCTGTTCGGGCGGATGGACCCGCCGCACCCGCACGGGCGCGACGCCAGCGCGCCGGATGCCCAACTGCTGGGCCGCACCGCTGGAAAGATCAATGATCCGGTCAGGCACGAAGGGACCGCGATCATTGACCCGCAGCAGGATCGTGCGCCCGGTGTCGAGCGACGTCACCTCCACATAGGATGGCAGCGGCAACGTCTTGTGCGCGGCGGAAATCGCGCCGGGCCGGAAGCTTTCGCCATTGGCGGTCGGCTTGCCCTCATGATCCTCGCCATACCAGCTGGCATAGCCGACCTCGTCCAGATTGGGGACATCGGCGGGCGTATAGGTGATCCCGCGCACCTGATAGGGCTGGCCGATCTTCACCGGATAGTCCGACACGGGCCGCGCCTGCCGTGGCGGCCCCGGCAGGCGGTTGTCGCCGCGCCCGTCCACCATGCCGCACCCCGCCAGCAACAGCGCCGCCGCCGGGACCGCAGCCTGCTTAATCGTCCACCGCATCCGCCAAAAGCCCCACTGACAGCCCATAGAAATTCGAACAATTATAATCGAGTATGACCCGGTAGTTGCTGGTCAGCAGATAGGCCGTCTTGCCCTGGCCATCGGGTTCCAGCAGCGTCGCCATCACCCCGTCGCCCGGCCATGCCGCGCCTTGGGGAACCAGCCCCAGTTGCCGCCACTCCGCCATCGTCTTCCACATGCTGTGCCGCTCAAACACGCGCGGGCAGCGCATCGCCACCGTGCGGTTCGCAATCGCCTGGCGGTTAAGGTTGGAGGGAACCGTAACCGCGATCCCCCAGGGGACATTGCGCCGCCATCCGGCATCGACGAAATAATTGGCGATGGAGGCAAGGGCGTCGGCCTCGCTGGTCCAGATGTCCGCCTTGCCATCGCCGTCGCCATCCTTTGCCACCCGCAGATAGACCGACGGCAGGAACTGGGGATAGCCCGTCGCCCCCGCCCAACTGCCGACCAGCCGCGAACGGGGCACGCCGCTATCGAGCATCTTGAGCGTCGCCAGCAGTTCCGGCTCGAACAGCGCCCGGCGGCGGCCCTCAAAAGCCAAAGTCGCCAGCGCGCGCACCAGATCGAAGTCGCCCGTGAACGCGCCATAATTGGTCTCATGCCCGTAAATGGCGACCATGATCGATTCCGGAACGCCCGTCTGCTGCTCGATGGCTCGCAATTTCTCCCGGTTCGCCCGATAGGCCACCTGCCCCCGGCTGATGCGCGCGGCATCGACATGCTTGCGCCGATAGGGTTCGAAATCGGGAATCGGTGAATCGAACGATCCCCCCGGCTGCGACTGATCGAGCTGGATGACCCGCGGGTTGAAGGTCAGGCTGGGCAGAACATTGTCCAGCGTCGCATCGCTGATCCCCATCGCCCGCGCCCTGGGCCGCAGCGAGGCGAGAAAGGCCTGGAAGCCGGGCACCTCCTGCACCTGTGCTACGGGTTGAACCTGACCAACAGGCTGGATCTGACCGGTGGGCGGACCATCCGGAACCTGCGCCGACGCGGCCGTCGCCCCCAATAAGGCTGCTATTGCCAGAAATCGCATGTCCTTGCCCTGCTTGCTGTCTTGTGGAGCGCTCAGATGCCGCCGTTGTGACACAGACGGCCGGACAGGTGAATCCCCTTTGTCGGATTTTTGCCCTTTCGATTTAACGGCATCGCCGATAAGAGGGCTCGCCCGCCGGCAATCGCCGGAACCGGCGCGGACAGGTGGCCGAGTGGTTTAAGGCAGCGGTCTTGAAAGCTAACGGGGGTCCCGACGCCCGGCGGCGCGGACTGGCGAAAAAGGAGCGTAGTTAGAATCGCTTAGCGGCGGGTCGGTAAATGGCTAAAGCGAGCGGCAGCGCCGCTATCTAGCAGATTTCTAGCCGCGCCGTTGAATCGGTATGGAAGAGTGTCCGAGTGGTTTAAGGAACTGGTCTTGAAAACCAGCGACGGGGCAACCCGTCCGTGGGTTCGAATCCCACCTCTTCCGCCAATCCTGCGATCTGCTGATAGACTCAGGTGGTTGGCGGTACGCCCGCTAGGAGCTTTTTCCGTATCGCCGCCCGCTCTTCCGAGAAGTGGGCTCGCCTATGATCGTTGGCGCATAAGGCCACCACATTCGCATCGTCGTCTGGACCGCCCTCGCCGAGCGGGATAACGTGATGGGTCTCAAGATACAGCGACCCGCTCTCCATGCGGAACCCCGCCTCACCGCAGAGTTCACAATACCCTGATGCACGGTTCATGACTCGTTTTCTAACTGCCGGGTCGCGAACAAACGCAGAGCCGCTTACATCTTTGCGCTCAGGTTTAGATTTATCTGCCTGATCGAGATCGAACTGATCCACATATCGCGCGGCGAGAATCCCGCGTGTCAGTTCGAACGCGCCCGAGCAGGGGCCGCACGGCTCGCGGGTTTCCGATCGCCTTGTAAAAGAGGGAAGCCTTCGATAATTGACGCGGCAGATGGGCCAGAGGTCGCGCAGGCCGCCCTGTCTGACCGGCGGTCAGGCCGCCTGTCTCACTTCGCCCGCAAGCCTCGTGAATTCCGTGCGCAGGGTTTCGGCCTTGCCGGCTATGTCGGCCGCAGTGGAAAGCAGGCCGTCAGCGGCGGCGCGGACCTCGCGGGCCTGTGTGGTCAGATCCGCCATGCCCGAGGCCGCGTCGCGGCTGCCCTGGCGGACAAAGCCTAGGGCGCTGACGATTTCGTGGCTTGAGCGGCTCTGGGTTTCCACGGCATCGCTGATGAGATCGGCATTACGGTCAAGCCCCCGGGCCATATCTTCGACCAGGGCGACACTTTTCAGAACCTCGCCGGAAGTTTCGGCGATGTTGCGAAGCCGGGTTTCGATCTTGCCTGCGACCGTCTGCGTCTGCCGCGCCAGCTCCTTTACCTCCAGCGCCACCACTGCAAAGCCGCTGCCCGCCTCTCCCGCGCGATTGGCCTCGATCGCGGCGTTCAGGGCAAGCATGTTGGTCTGCCGCGCAATGCCGGTAATAAGGCCAAGCGCACCCTGAATATCCTGCACCAGCTCCTCAAGCGCGTGAGCGCGTGAACGGTTCTGAAGGCTTTGGGCATGGACATTGTTGCTTTGCTCGCGCGCGGAACGGGTGCCGCTTTCCACATTGCAGATCATCTGCAGCAGCGTTGCGCTCGCCTCTTCGATCTGGGTCATGGAGACGGCAATATTCTCCACATTCCCCGTCGCCGTCTCGGACTGATATTCCGAATGGGATGCGGCGGCGGAAAGGCCCCGTGCCATATCGCGCCTATGGGTGGAAGCGGCCGCAAGCCCGCCAACCAGATCGGACAGGCCGCGTTCGAAATTGACGAAGAGGCGGTCGAGCGCGGCGGCGCGCTCTTTCGCTGCATCGGCCGCGGCCTTTTCGAGCATTTGCAGTTCCTGCTGCGCCCGATTCTTGTCCTTCAACAGTGCGGTCGCCTCGGCCGAACGGACACGGGACAATTCTATGGCGCGGGCAATATCGCCAATCTCGTCGCGCCGGTCCTGATAGGGAACGGATGTGCCGGCGCTGCCTCCGGCATGTTCGGCGGTGAAGCTGCCGATGCGGACCAGCGGTTCCACCAATTCGCGGGCAGCGATCTTCAGTACAGCCCAGGCAATAGCGACGCCGCCCAGAAAGACGAGCGCAATGACCAGCATCGTGCCGCTGGTCAGGATACGAAGCTCCGCCCTTTCCCGCTGTGCCAGTTGCCGCAGGCCATTGCTGTAGGTCTGGCTTCCCGACAACATCGGGTCGACACCGCTGTAGAGCTGGCCGGCCATCAGAAACTCCAGCCCCTGCGCATCCTCTGCAGCGAGCCGCTCGTTCAGCGCCGACATTGCCGAGTCAGCGTCATTACGCAGATCACGTAAATAGCTGAGTTCAATGCCGCCCGCCCGTTCCGGCGCACGGCTCTCAAGCACGGCCCAGCCAGCGGAAATATTGTGCCTGACATTCTCGAGCGCGCTTTGGCCGCCCTGCATGGTCAGGTTCCCGCTGCGTACCTTGTTGGCGATGCCCAGCGCCTCTTCATAGCCGCTCGTCACCAACTGAAGATCGCCGATCGGACCAAGCCGGTTATCGACGAGCCTGGCAAGCCCGGCCTGGTTGACCGCCAGCCCCGCTATCACCGAAAGCGACAAAATGAGCAGCAGGCTGCATACCAGCCAAACACCATGGCGAACGCGCGCGGCAAGCGAGCGCTCCTGATCAAGTTTGGTGCCGAACCGTGCAACAATTCCCAACGTTTTGCCGAGATGCATTTTGACCCTGCCAATTTCTTTTCGGTCAGGATTTCTCATGGCGGCCATAAAAAATGGTTAACGAAAGGCAGCCGAAAGCCGAAGAATCCGCGCCAAATGTGACACAAAACTGTCACAAATGGCGCGGGCGGGCGTTAACCTTTCAAGGCATATACCGGGGGCTTAGCGGTCCCGCAGGTCCAATGCCGCCCGTATGTCTTCCCAGGCGACCAGTTTGAAATTTTGTGCGCCGGCGGCATTGTCGCCATCCTGCGCTACAAACAGCCCGCCGGGAAAATCCGGACCGAAATCGCCGAGGGCCAGCTCAATGCCGTCGGTTTCCTCGGTTGCGCCCAGCCGGCCTGCGGTGATCCGGAAGCGCCCGGCATAACGCTCGTCGGACAGGCGGTAGAGCGTATAGGCATTGTCGCCCTGGCTGGAGGCGATGAGGTAGCCGCCGGTGTCGCCTGCCGGGGCAAGCGCGAGCCCCTCGGCGTCGGCGACCAGATGCACGCTATCGGCGCGCGCGATCTGCGTGCCCTGGACATCGCCGACGGCGCGCGCGTCGAAGCGCCAGATCCCGGCGTTCTCCTCAGCAACATAGAGCCGCCCGGTGCGCTCATCGGCGACGCAGCCTTCCGATTGCGTGGCAAGTTTCATGCTGCGAACGATGCGACCGGACGGTGCGGGACCGGTGAAGTCAAGGGCGATCTGGTTGATCGTGCCGTCCTTGAGCACGACAAAGGCGTACAAGCCGGCGGCATCGCGATAGAGGCAGATGCCATAGCCCTCACCTGCGCCAGCATCGACCTTGCCAAGCGGAGTTAAAATGCCGGTCGCCGGATCAAGCCGCAGCAGCGCGACCTTCGCCTGGGAAAGATCGTTCCGGTCACTCGCGGCGGCGAGGATGCCGGGCTGGCCCGGCATATCGACCTCGGCGCGCAAGTCGACATTGTTGACCGCCCCAGCGTTGAGGAAGCTGCGCACCTTTCCATCAAGGCCATAAACATAGATGCCCGCCTTTTTGTCGGTGCCCACGATCAGGCTGGCGGCGGGATTATCGGCATTGCGCCAGATTGCGGGATCATCGGCGGCATCGGCGTTGGTCGTCCCCACCGGCTCCGTCTCTCCACGCGCCTGCACGCTCGCGGCGGGCGCTGCGTTGGCGATACGGGTTTCGACCGGGATTTCCCCTGCCGCGCAGGCGGAAAGCGCGGTTAGGCTGGCCAGGCAGGCACCAATGGCAAAGCCGGTTTTCATAATAAGTTCCCCTTCTGAGGCACTCGATTAACCGGCAGCGTTACAGCGTCGTGACATGAGTGCCTCTGAGCCGTCCGTCATCGAATGGAAGCGGAACCGTAATAAAACTACCTCCTAAAGGTCATCCGACGGTCTTTGGCGGTTGCTACCCGCTGCCTCGAATCGCCGTTCATGGCGACGAAAAGGGGAACCATCACATGATATCGACCTTGAAGCGGCATGGAGCCGCCACCCTTCGCACTGCGCTGTGTTGCGGCATTGCCAGCCTTGCGCTGGTAGGCGGGCAAGCATCGGCGGAAGACGCCACCCCCGAGAGGAATGAAGGTCCGATCACGACCTCCCAGGACATCGTTGTGTTGGGCGGCATTGCCTATCGCAATCGTGTCGAAACCTCCGAACCCACTTTGCAATATGGCACGGAATATTTTCAGCGTTTCGAGCCGCTGACCGCGGGCGATGCGCTGAAGCGCGTGCCTTCTGTCACCTTCCTGTCCGATGTGATCGAAAGCGATGGCGCGCGGCTGCGCGGCCTTCCGCCCGGCTATACGCAGATCCTGATCAATGGCGAGCGCGTTCCGGGCTCTAGCGCCGACCGCTCATTCTTTCTGGACCGCATCCCGGCCGAACTGATTTCGCGCGTCGAAATCATCCGTTCGTCGTCGGCGCGCCGGACCGGCGATGCAGTCGCCGGTTCGCTCAACATCGTGCTGCGCGACGGTTATGAGTTGGACGGCGGCTATATTCGCGCGGGTACGCTCTATTATGACGATGAGGAGTTCGAACCCAGCGTCGGAGCGGTATTCGGCGGTCAGGTTGGACCGGGCCGCTTGCTGCTCGGCGCCAATCTTCAGGGGCGGCACAACCCCAAGATCAAGCAGAGCCTGCGCTACGGGGATTCGCCCGAAAACAACCCCGACTATGCGACCGAGGATTTCGATAATCGCGAGGACCAGACGGACACGCGCGATGGCAAGGATTATTCGTTCAACGGTACTTATGAAATCGATGGCGCGGACACCAATTTCAAGCTGAGCGGGTTCTACGTGCGCACCGACCGGACCGAGACCGAGCGGTCGTTTGAATATGACGATCCGACAGTGATCAGCGGTCCGGTGCCAACGGGCAACCTGCTGACCGACAATGCCAATGTCGCCGAGATCGACCAGGAAAATTACAGCTTCGATGGTAAGCTGTCGCATGAATGGTCGCTGGGCAAGACGTCGGTGCGTGTCGGCTACGCCAAGTTCGACGAGAAGCGCAATGAGGATGAGTTCGAAGTGGGCTTCGACGACGGTGGCGATCCCGCAGAATTTGAAGGCGAACTGACCATTAACGACATCACCGACGAGGAATTGTCGGCGAAGTTTGAGCATGAGTTCAGCCTAACCGATGGCATCAACTTCGTCTTTGGTGGCTTCCTGCAAAACAAGGATCGGAAAACCACCATCCTTGAGGCAGATGAAGAGGACGAATTCGGTGAATTGGCGACCACTTGGGACCTGTTTTCTAACAATCCCACGGCACTTTCATCAGGCCTGGATCCCGAATTGACTGCACTAGCAAACATCGAGGAGGACCGACGCGACGTGTTCGCACTGGTCGAAGGCAAACAAAACGGCTTATCTTGGGAAATTGGCGTCCGCTATGAGACGACGGACGTCACGATCCGCGACCTTACTGACCCCGCCGACATCGTAACAGAAGAGAATGACTATGACTATCTCCTGCCGTCGGCCTCCTTTAAGCTGGACCTGACGTCACGCGACCGTATCATCGGTTCAGTCGCGCGAACCGCTCGACGCCCCGACTTCAACCTAATCGAGCCTGTGAGATTTGATGAGGCATTCGGCGACCACGACGTTGACGGGAACCCTCAACTCGATCCGGAATTGGCTTGGGGCTTTGACCTTGGTTATGAGCGGAGGTTGGGCGATCGCGGTGTAGTGGGCATCAACTTCTTCTACCGAGACGTTCAAAATCTGATCGAATTGGAAGACACTGGGGAAATCGGCAGCAATGACGAAGCCGTTTTCCAGCCTCGCAATGTCGGCAATGGCAAGGTCTACGGTTTCGAATTCGACCTTTCCACCGACCTTGCTCTTATCGGCCTACCGAACACTGGCATATTCGGCAATTTCTCCTGGCTCGACAGCGAGATTACCGACTTCATCGGCGATCGCCGGTTTAACGGGCAGTCCGAATATGTCTATAATTTCGGTTTCATACAGGATGTCCCGGCCCATGGCGTAGCCGTGGGCGCGACCTACCGGAAGCAGGGGGCGGCCTTTGACCGGTTGATCGGCGAAGAGATCAAGACCACCTATGGCGCCGATCTGGAAATTTTTGTCGAAAAACGCATCGGCGACAGCTTCACCATCCGCGCCGTCGGATCGAACCTGCTGAACGGACGGAAGCGGGAAGTCTTCAACAAGTTCGACAATCTTGACGACCAGATCGCTCGCAATTTTGACGAATATGAACTGGAAAATGAAAAGGCAGGCCCGGTTTTCCAGATCATGGCGCGTTACGCCTTCTGACAGCATTGACTGCACGACTGGCCCCCGCTTCCCCTTGGGAAGCGGGGGCATTTTTGTATGGCCTTTGCAGACATCCCATTGTCACAGATTAAATTTGTTCCGTAACCAAGGCGACTTGGATGCGCCCTGAGGGCGTCATCATCGCTGCCCAATGCACCCCCACATGTTCAGGTGGGAGACGAAATAATGTCACGTTTTACGATGGGTCTGCTGGCCTCTGCCGCAAGTCTTGCGCTGCTGCCTTGCGCTGCGATGGCTCAGGAGGCGCCTGCCGCCGCTGAAAATTCAGGCGACGACATTGTTGTCTATGGCTTTGGCGAAACGCGCCAGGTGCAGACGGTTACCGACAAGGACATCACACTCCTTGCTCCGGGCACCACGCCGCTCAAAGCCGTGCAGAAACTGCCAGGCGTCAATTTTCAGTCCGCCGACCCGTTCGGCGCCTATGAATGGTCCAGCCGCATCTCGCTGCGCGGGTTCAACCAGAATCAGCTTGGTTTCACGCTGGACGGCGTTCCGCTGGGCGACATGAGCTATGGCAACAGCAACGGCCTGCACCTTTCCCGCGCGATCATTTCGGAAAACACCGGCACGGTGAGCGTCAGCCAGGGCGCGGGCGCGCTCGGCACGGCATCGACCAGCAATCTGGGCGGCACGCTGGAATTCACCTCGCGCGATCCTTCGGCGGACATGGACCTTGCAGGTTCGCTCACATATGGCAGCGAGCAGACCTTCCGTGCCTTCGTTCGCGGCGAGACGGGTGATCTGGGCGGCGTGCGCGGTTACTTGAGCTACGCCTTCATCGACGCGGGCAAGTGGAAGGGCGACGGCCGCCAGCGCCAGCATCAGGTGAACGGCAAGGTCGTGGCGGAGATCGGCGCGGCCACGGTCACCGGATTCCTCAACTTCTCCGACCGCCGCGAGAATGACTATCAGGACATGTCGGCGGAGATGATCAGCCGCCTTGGCCGTGACTGGGACAATTTCGCGCCGGACTGGGCGACCGCTTATGAAGTGGCGGCTGTGTATCATAACCAGCAATGGCTGGCAGCCAACGGTTCGGCCTTCCCGCAAAGCCCCGTCCCCTATCCGGGCTTCGGCTTCACCTTCCCCGCGCCGGTCGCGACAGTGGATGACGCCTATTATGATGCGGCCGGCGTTCGCCGCGACTGGCTGGGCGGGCTCAGCCTCGACATGCCGGTGACCGAGCAGATCAGCTTCAAGCTGCAGGGCTATTATCACAAGGATGAGGGGCAGGGCCTCTGGTGGACGCCCTATGTGCAAAGCCCGACGGGCGCGCCCATTTCCGTCCGGACGACGGAATATGACATTGAACGTCCTGGCGTTATCGCCCGGGCCGTCCACGACCTGGGCTTCAACCATTTCGAGGTTGGCGGCTGGTATGAGCGCAATGATTTCCGTCAGGCGCGGCGCTTCTATTCGCTCGACAATGTGCTGACCGGCTCCTCGCGCGACAGCCTGAAATTCCAGAGCGATCCCTTCTTCACCCAATGGGACTTCGACTTCACCACCGACACCTACATGTATTATGTGATGGACCGGCTGGACCTCAGCGGCATGTTCAGTATTTCGGGCGGCTGGAAGGGTCTGAAGATCGATGCGACCGCCGATCCGATCGTGCAGGGCACCCTGCCGGCCGGATCGATCGAGGTGGAGGACATGTTCCTGCCGCAGGTGGGCGTGCTGGTGAAGCTGGGCGATGCCGAGCTGTTCGCCAATTATAACGAGAATATGCGCGCCTATCAGGTCAGTGCGACGTCGGGTCCATTTTCGACGACGCAGGCTGGTTTCAATGACATTGCCGATAGATTGAAGCCTGAAACATCGCAAACCTATGAGGTTGGCGGGCGCTTTCGCTCTGGGCCGTTCCAAGGCTCGGTAGCCACCTATTACGTCGATTTCCAGGACCGCCTGCTTTCGTTCGCCGCAGGTTCCTCCATCGAAGGCAATCCCTCGGTCCTTCAGAATGTCGGCAATGTCCGCTCCTACGGCTTTGAGGTTGCTGGCACTTATCAGCCTACATCCGGCCTGTCGCTAACGGCTGCCTATGCCTATAACAACTCCACTTATCGTGACGACGTTCTGGATAGGGACGGCAATATCCTAATCGATGGAGCGGGCAATCCTGCCGCCACCAAAGGCAAAATCGTAGTCGACAGCCCCAAGCACATCGCGTCCGGTGAGATCGCTTACGACAGCGACACCCTCTTCGGCCGCGTCGGCGCGACCTACATGTCGAAGCGCTACTATACCTACACCAACGACCAGTCCGTCGATGACCGGATCGTCGCGGACCTGAGCCTCGGCATCAAATTCCCCGGCGATGGCTGGATGAGCGGCTGGGCGCTGGAAGGATCAGTCACCAACCTGTTCGACGAGGATTATGTGTCCACCGTCGGATCGGGCGGCTTCGGCAACAGCGGCGACCGGCAGACATTGCTCCCCGGTGCGCCCCGGCAATTCTACATCAGCATCCGCCGGGGCCTGTGACGATGACGGACGTCAGCCGTCGCGCGCTGTTGAAAGGGGGAATGGTCGCGGGTTCGCTCGCGGCCGTGCCCGCCGAAGCGCTTGCCGCCGCCCCGGAAACGGACAAGCCCCTCACCCGCATCGCCTTCGGCTCCTGCGCCAAGCAGGACAAGGACCAGCCGATCTGGGATCAGGTCAATGCCTGGTCGCCGGAGCTGTTCGTCTTCCTGGGCGACAATATCTATGCCGACACCGACGACATGGCGGTCATGAAGGCGAAATATGCCAAGCTCGCCGGCAAGCCGGGCTTCAAGGAGTTGCGCCGCAAGACGCCCTGCATCGCGATCTGGGACGACCATGATTATGGCCGCAACGACGCAGGCCGCGAATATCCCATGAAGAAGGAGTCCAAGGACATCTTCATGGAATTCTGGCAGGAGCCGGCGGACAGCGAGCGCCGCACGCGCGAGGGCAACCAGATGGCCTATATCTATGGGCCGCCGGGCAAGCGGGTGCAGGTCATCCTGCCCGACAATCGCTGGTGGCGGTCGGGCCTTCTGGGCATGACCGAGACGCCGAAGGATCGCGGCCCCTACCTTACCAACAGCGATCCCGATGCGGTGATGCTCGGCTGGGAGCAGTGGCAGTGGCTGGAGGAGCAGCTGGAAAAGCCCGCCGAGATCCGCATCTTCGCCTCTTCAACGCAAGTGCTGGCGGACAAACCCGGCTGGGAGACCTGGGCCTTGTTCCAGGCCGAGCAGCAGCGTTTGTTCGACCTTGTCCGCTTCACCGGAACAACCGGCTTCTTCTGCATATCAGGCGACACCCATTATTGCGAGCTGTCACGGAGGGACGATAATGTGCCCTATCCCTTCTGGGATCTGACATCCTCTGGCCTCACCGAAACCTGGCACTATCTCGCCCCCAACAAATACAGGGTCGGCGAAGGGCATGCGGTACAGAATTTCGGGACCATCGAGATCGACTGGGGCGCCGCCGGCCCCGTCATCATGCTGGGCACCAGGGATGGAGCCGGAAAGCCGCTGATCAGCCAGAAACTGAACCTGTCGGACCTGAAGCCGGGAGCGGCGCGAGCATGAGCGCGGGTGGACTGGAAAGCATCTACCACCTGCACCGCGCGGAGCTGCTTCGGCTGCTCTACGCCCGCACGGGCGATGCCAGCGAGGCCGAGGACATATTGCAGGATCTCTGGCTGAAGGCGCATGCGCAGCAGACCGCCACGCTCAGCAACAGCAAGGCCTATTTGTACCGGATGGCGCAGAATCTGGTGATCGACCGGGTGCGGGAACGCAACCGCCGAATGTGCCGCGATTATCAATGGGTCACCGATTTCACCCTGGCGCATGCCGGAACCTGCGGGTGGTACCGTTCGGCGGAAGATGCCGTCCAGGAGCGCGATGAGGTTGAACGGCTATCCGGTGCGATCGAGATGCTGCCCGAAGGAGCCCGTGCGGTGTTCCGGCTCCACAAACTTGAAGGTTTGAGTCACGCCGAAGTCGCGTCCCGGCTGGCCATCAGCCGTAGCGGCGTTGAAAAGCACATGGCCGTCGCGATGAAATATCTGCGCCGTGCGCTCCTGAACTGAAGGCGACGGACCGGCCATATGCCGGACCGTCTATGTGTTTCCGGCTCAGTCCATCCGTTCAAGCCGGAAAACCGCCGTATATCCCACATGATCCGATAGCATGCCGCCGTCCTTTTCGGTCCCGAACGGGACCTCGATAGCCTGCGCGGTCAGCGAGGCTGTCGGGCTGTTCGCATGGAATTGCCAGTCCTTGGCCTTGCGCATCGACAGCAGCGCATCGGCGGGCAGGTTCCGGCTGGATGCGGCAACCTCCCGCAAGGCATCGGTGACGGGGATATCCCGGCCCCAGCCATGTTGGAGTTCACGGAACAGATGATGCCTGCGTCCGGCGTCCTTTCCAATATTGAAGTCGCCCGCCACGATCAACGGATGGTCCGGATCGTGCTTCTCCGCGATAAAGCGGGAGAGGAAGGCCGCCTGCCGCCAATAGGCATGGAGGGATCGCGCATGGCCGACCCCCGACTTGCGCCTGCAGTTGAGGTGGGTGGTGATAATATCGACCAGCGTAGGGGCGCCCGGCACCTTGACCGTTACCATCACTGCGCCCTTGTTCGACAGACAATCATATCCCGCGCAGGCAAAGCCCGGGAACGCCATACTGTGAACCGCCAGCACCGGAAAGTCCGACAGGATCTGCAGCCCGCTGCCCAGAAGCTTCGCACCCGTTTCACCCTTCCACCAGCTTGCGCCTGCCAGATGCCGGCGGTCGGCAGGCGCCATGGGCGCTGGGGCCAAGGCCGTTGCGTCGGGCCCATAAGCGATGAAGCGATAGCCCGCCGCCTGTCCGATGGACTGCGCGTCTTGCGTGAAGGCCTCCTGCAGCACCACGATATGGGGATTGCGCCCTTCTGCGCGCATGTCCCGCAGCCGGTCCGCCATGGCGGAAAAGGCCTCCGGCCGCCCGCTCGCCAGCGGCCAAGGCAGGCCCTTCACATTATAGGTGAGCACCGAAAGCGTGCCATCGAACGGCCGGGGCTCGCCATGTCCCTGCTGCCAAGCGCTCGCGACGTTGCCGCTTGGAACTAGCATACAGCAAAGGCCGATGAGAACAGCGGCCGAGCGCAGTTTCAAGGTGCGTAGCATGACGATGCCCCGATTGGTCCTGGCACAAAGACGGCGCGCTCCGCCGCGCGCCGCAGTTCCGATGCCGACAAATATTCTGAAATGCCAGGCTGCGGTTTTGCCCGCACGATGCCGTCTTGACGCTGAGACATGGTCTGCAAGGGGGACCGTTATGATAGACGCGCGCGCGGTTCGGCGGGGCTTTTGGCTTGCGGCCGCACTTCCGCCATTGCTGAGCGGCGGTGCGGCGATGGCTCGTGACAGCGATCACTGGCCGCGCCTGGACGCGCAGTGGAGCAGGACCGAACGGGATGACCGCCCGGCTGGCAGCATTCAGTTCCTGTCGGCGACAGACCGGATGCGTTTGGCCGAAATGCGGGTGCGCAGCGCGATAATCGATTCGGGCACCGCATCGCTTTCCCTGCTCGGCGGGCGGGCGCGCAGCCCGAAGGCCAGTGAGGGCACGCCCGTCCCATTCGATCGCTTCTCGATCAAGGAGGCCGGCATTGCCGCTCATGCCGATGTGGCGCCGGGCCTGGCGCTGGTCATGACCGGCAACTATTCCGTAATGAAGCGGCGGCCGGACTTCACATGGACTGGCGGCCGGCGGCTGTCGACAAGCATGGCATCGACCGGCCTTGCTCTAAGCAGCGCCAACGGCAACCGGGTCGCGGTCGATTACCTCTCCGTCGCGCCGCGCACCCGGCAGGCGAATATGCGCATGGCAGAGCTTATGGGCGGCGCGCCGCTTGCAGGGACCGGCGTCCAGATTTCGCTTTCCGGCAGAAGCGCATTGTCCGGCAGCGGCATTCTCAAATGGTCCGTCAGCGGTGCGTCGATCAGCAGGCGGGGGAGCGATAGCGCGCTACTGGGGGAACGCATGGCCGGACCCGACCATCGCTTGAGCGTCAGCCTGCACGGAACCTTCTGAATCCGCCGATGCCGCCAGCCGCAAAGAGCCTGATCCTGTCCATCCACGATGTCGGTCCTCGCTTCGAGCGTGAGGTCGATATTCTGCACGAACGGCTGGCGGGGGCGGCTGGCCCCGGCAGGGTGGCGATGCTGGTGGTCCCCGATCATTGGGGGGAAGCGCCGATCCTTGCCGGGTCACCCTTCGCCGCCCGCCTGCGGAGCTGGGCCGAAGGCGGAACGGAAATATTTCTCCATGGCTGGTTTCACCGCGACCTGGCGCACCATAGCGGCCATCTCGCCCGATTGAAGGCGCGCCATATGACCGCCGGAGAAGGTGAATTTCTTGGCCTTGACGGCGAAGAGGCCGCGCGGCGCATGGGCGACGGCCGGGCCTTGCTGGAGGATATCGTCGGGCGGCCGGTTGCGGGCTTTATCGCGCCGGCGTGGCTTTATGGCCCGGGCGCGCTGGAGGCGCTGGCCGCGCAGCGTTTTGCCATTGCCGAAGATCATATGAAGGTCTGGCATCCGCCCAGCGGCCGCATCCTTTCGCGCGGCCCGGTCATCACCTGGGCAAGCCGCAGCCGGGGCCGCATTGCATCCTCCATCATATTCGCCGCGCTGGCGCGAAAGGCGCTGGCAAAGCTTCCCGTGCTTCGCCTTGCCGTCCATCCGGGCGACAGCGCCGTTCCGGCTTTGATGAAGAGCATCGATGCAACCTTGTCGGCTCTGGCATCTGACCGGCAAGTCATCCGCTACGCCGATTTGCTGACGAAAGTGCAGTAGCGGCAATGCGCGTCCTGACCTTCCTGCACAGCTTCGAACTGGGCGGTGTCGAAAGGATCGCGCTCCGCCTCGTGCGGGCATGGCGCGAAGACGGGATGGATGCCCCCCTTTTCATGGGCCGCGAGGATGGCCCGCTACGGCGGGACGCGGCACAGGGCCTCTCCTGGCATGTCCCGCGCCAGCCGCCGTTCAGCACGGCCGGTTTTGAAACATTGTGGATGATCCTGACCCTTCCCGGCTACATCCGCCGATTACAACCCGACCTGCTCTTCTGCGCGGGCAACAGCTATACCGTGGTCGCCCTAGCCATTAAGCTGATTTTGGGGCGGAAATGCCCCCCTGTTGCCGCCAAGATCAGCAACGATCTTGCCCGCCATGACCTGGGGGCCTTTGCTCAATTCTTCTATAGCCTCTGGCTCCGGATACAGGGCCGCATGATCGATCATTTCATCGGCATGGAAAGCCCCATGGCCGACGAAATCGCGACCGCCATGCGCATCGGCCGGCACAAGATCAGCATCGTTGCCAATCCCGCGCTCTCGCTGCGGCAGATCAAGGATATTCGAGCCAGGCTGCCACACGGGTGCCCGGATCCCCGCGACCGGCGCTTTGTCGCGGTCGGACGGCTGGTAAAGCAGAAGAATTTCGAAATGATGCTGCGCGCCTTCGCTTTCGCCAGCTATCCGGGCGACCGGCTGACCATATTGGGCGAGGGACCAAGCCGCCCCCGCCTCGAGGCTTTGGTCGAAGAACTGGGATTGGGAGATCGCGTCGCCATGCCTGGCCATGTCTCCGACCCAGCGGTCATGCTCCCCCGTTTCGACATTCTGCTTCTCTCGTCCTTCTATGAAGGCGTGCCTGCGGCGATATTGGAGGCGCTGGCGGCGGGACTTCCCATCGTCGCCACTGACTGCTGCACCAGCATGCGCACTTTGCTGGGGGATGGCAGGCTGGGGCAAATCGTTGAACCCGGCGACGAGAGCGGCTTCGCCGAGGCCATTGCCCGGGCCATGCCGGGAACGCAGGACCAGCAGGGCAGCCTTGAACAGGCGATGCGCTTTACCATCGAGCGGGCATCCCAAGCCTATCGCGAATGTTTCGGGCAAAAAATTTTAAGTCTCGACTGAGGTTGTTGCTGTCCCGCGCCGTCTGAACCGGACGGCCAATCTCAAGTCGGACGATGCATGACAAGTGACACCTCTGGCGCCGCCCTTCCCGCATCGGCGCTGATCCCGGGCGACAGCACGGATTTTGGGCGGATCATCGGCCCCGAACCACTGATCAGGACCGGCAGGAACTGGACCCGCTGGGCAGGCTCGGTCATCTCGTTGCTGATCCTGGCCGCCGTCGTCTATCAGTGCCGGCAACTGGACCTGCGCGAAGTCCTGGCGCTGGTGCCCTGGAGCATTCCATTCTGGATTTGTTTCCTGCTTTCCTACAGCGCCAGCCCGATCGCCGAATGGGTCATCTTTCACCGGCTCTGGGCGATCCCCATCAGCGGCATCGCCGCGCTCTTCCGCAAGCTGGTCAGCAACGAAATCCTGCTTGGCTATATCGGCGAAGTCTATTTCTACGCCTGGGCACGCCGGAACAGCCAGATTACCGCCGCCCCCTTCGGCGCGATCAAGGACGTGACGATCCTATCCGCGCTGGTCGGCAATGTCGTCACGCTGGCGATGATCGCCGTCACCTTGCCGTTCTTCGGTCAACTGCTGTTCGGCAAGGAAGCTGGCGCCTTTGGCTGGTCGGTCGCCTTCATCCTCGCGACTTCGCTGCTCGCCATGCTGTTCCGCAAGCGGCTTTTCTCCTTGCCTTTCAGGGAATTGTGGATCGTAACCGGCATCCATTTCCTGCGTATCGCCGCAACCACCGGGTTGTCGGCCTATATGTGGCATCTGGTTCTGCCGCAGGTGGAATTCATCTGGTGGTTCCTGCTTTCAACTATAAGGCAGATCATCGCGCGCCTGCCTTTCCTTCCCAACAAGGATGTGGTGTTCGCGGGCCTTGCTGTCCTCCTCATCGGGCAGGACAGTGAAATTCCCTCGTTGCTGGCAATGATGGCCGGTCTCAGCCTTGCCGCGCATCTGGCGGTGGGCGCTATCCTTGGCATCAGCGAACTGATCCGGGAGGGCAGAAAGGCATGACCGGCCCGATACTGGCGCTGATCATCGGTACGGCGATTATCCCGTCCACCCCTGATCTGGGCAAGGCGGGCGCGCAGTGCAGGACCAATGAGGACGGCCCCTCCTTTCTTGTCGTGGTGGAGGGCCTCAAGGATCGTCGCGGGCAGCTGAAACTCGAAGCCTATCCCGCCAACGAACAGGATTTTCTTCAAGACGACAACATCCTCATCAGTCAGGGCAAGCCCTTCCGCAGGATCGAGGTGCCCGTGCCGCGCAGAGGCCCGGTACAGCTCTGCATCCGCGTGCCGCATGCGGGGCAATATGCCGTCAGCTTGCTCCATGACCGCGATTCCAACCGCAAATTCGGCCTGTCGGTGGACGGAATCGGCTTTTCCGGCAATCCACGGCTCGGCACATCCAAGCCCAAGGCGGCTGCTGCCACCGCGACCGCTCTATCCGGCCCGACGCGCATCAGCATCGTCATGAACTATCGCCGCGGCCTTTTCTCATTCCGCCCGCTTGAGGATTAAGGCCATGCGGATCGTCGATGTCTGCGCTTTCTATACGCCCCATGGCGGGGGCGTGAAAACCTATGTCGAACGCAAGCTGCGCGCGGGACCAGCGGCCGGTCATGAGATCATCATCCTTGTTCCGGGCGAAAAGAGTGGCGTCCAGCATCATGGCTCGGGTGCGAGAATCGTGAGCCTGCCCGCCCCCCGCTTCCCGCTTGATCGGCGCTATCGTTATTTCGACGATGAAAGCGCGCTGCACGACGCTCTGAACCGCCTGCGTCCCGACCTGGTGGAAGCGTCCTCGCCCTGGGGCAGCGCATCGATGGTGGCGCGCTGGCGCGGAAATGCACCGCGCTCGCTTGTCATGCACGCCGATCCTTTGGCCGCCTATCCCTATCGCTGGTTCGGCGGCGTGGCGGACAGGGACCGGATCGACCGGCATTTCGACTGGTTCTGGCGCCATCTGCGGCGGCTGGATCAAAGCTACGATATCGTCGTCAGCGCCAGCAACGATCTCGCGGAGCGCTTGCGGTCGGGCGGCCTTGGCAAGGTTGCGACCATCCCCATGGGCGTGGGACCGGGTCATTTTTCACCACGCCTTCGTGACGAAGCCCTTCGCGCCCACATGCTCGCCCGATGCGGCCTTGATCCGGATGCAACCCTTCTGATCGGCCTCGGCCGGCTGGCAGCAGAAAAACGCTGGCCCATGGTGGTCGAGGCGGTCACCGCCGCCGGCTATGAACGGCCGGTCGGTCTTTTGCTGCTGGGCAGCGGCAGGGATGAACCGAAACTGCTGCGCGCCATCGGCAACAATCCGCACATTTGCCTGGCTCAGGCCGTCACGGACAGGGAAAGGCTGGCACGGCTGCTCGCCAGCGCCGACGCGCTCATCCACGGATGTGAGGCCGAAACCTTTTGCATGGTCGCCGCCGAAGCGCGGGCCAGCGGCCTTCCGCTGATCGTGCCAGATATGGGCGGCGCATCGGATCAGTTTCGCGAGGGACAAGGTATGCGGTATGAAGCGGCCAATGCCTCTAGCCTCGCCGCCGCCATAACGGCCTTTATCGACGCTGATCCCGGGCGGCAGCGGGCGGCGGCCAGCGCCGATGCCCTCCATGTCCGGACAATGGACGAGCATTTCGCTGACCTGTTTGGCATATATCACGAAAGCAGGCTGGAGATTTCAAATGCGGCGTGAGTGGGCTCTTGCAGCGCTGCTGCTCGGCTTGGCCCCAGCCACTTCGGCGCAGGAAAACGCCGCGCCTGTGGTTCTTCGCATTCCGGCTGAAGAAGCCAATCAGGGTGTGGCATCGGACGGCTCGCATGTTTACGCCGTCGACAACAGCCGCATCGGAAAATACGCCATTGCCAGCGACAAGCGGGTGGCACGGTGGCAGGGCGAGCGGGCACGTTTTCCGCACATCAACAGCTGCACCGTCCTGCGTTCAGAGCTTGTCTGCGCCGCGTCCAACTATCCGGCCGTGCCGCAGACCAGCGCTGTCGAATTTTTCGACCGCAGGACACTTCGCCATAAGCGCACCGTCCGCCTCGGCAAGCGCCCCGGATCGTTGACGGTCATCAACCGCCATGCCGGCAAATGGTGGGCCGTGTTTGCCAATTATGACGGCAAGGGCGGAGAGCCCGGCCGGGACCATCGCCGCACGCTGCTGGCGCGGCTGGATGATCAATTCCGGCAGGAAGCGGCCTGGTTCTTCCCACCAGAATTGCTGGAGAAATTCGCCCCCAAAAGCTGTTCGGGGGCAAGCTGGGGGCCGGACGGCCGCCTTTATGTGACGGGCCATGACCGCCGCGAACTCTATGCGCTGGAGATTCCCGCCACGGGGCCGGTGCTGAAACTCGCCAGCACTATCCCAATCGCCACGGCGGGTCAGGCGATCGGCTGGGACCAAATGACACCCTGGCGCTTGTGGTCCATCTCGCGCGACGAAAAGATGCTGGTTGCCAGCGCCATTGAACCGGTCCGCTGAATTGACAGCGGCGTCCGTTACCGGATCCCCGTACGTCCGGACCTGGGCGAATGCTTTTGGTGACATAAAGCCGTGGGCAGCCATCGTCCTGGTGGCGCTTCTGGCCCGCGCCGTTACCTTCGGCAATCCTGTCCTGCACGTCGATGAGTCCTTCTACTTCACCGCCGCCAGCGCCATGCTGGACGGCGAGCGGCTTTATGTCGATATCTGGGATCGCAAGCCCATCGGCCTCTTCCTCATCTACCTGCTCCCGGCGATGGCCGGGCCGGAAGCGGGGATCTACGCCTATCAGGCGCTGGCGCTGCTTTCGGTCATCGCGACGGCCCTGCTCATCCGGCAGATCGCGCGGGTGGCAGGCTGGGACAAAGGCGCGCTGCCCGCTGCACTCGCCTACATTTTGTGGTTGAATCTGGCGGAAGGGCAAGGGGGACAGTCGCCGGTCTTCTACAACCTACCCATGGCCCTCGCGGCCTTCTGCATCATCAGGGCGGATGCCAAGGAAAACGCAGTCCAGCGGATCAAATTTGGCCTGCAGGCCATGCTGCTCACAGGCCTCGCCCTTCAGATCAAATATACCGCCGTTTTCGAGGGCCTGTTCTTCGGCCTGTGGCTTTTGCATCTGGAATATCGCCGCCGGGTTCCGGTCGCGCAAATCCTTGCCAAAGCCGTGCCGCTTGCCTTTTTTGCCCTCATCCCGACCGTGGCTGCCGGCAGCTATTTCCTCGCGACCGGTCATTGGCAGGACTTTTACTTCGCCAATTTCGAATCCATCCTTGCCCGCAAATCGAGTCTCTTCCCCGAGCTTGCCGGCAATGCCGCCATTCTCATCCTGATCCTTTCCCCGCTGCTGGCGCTGGCTTTCTGGCGCAAGTCCGAACCTCTTCAGCCGGTCCAGAAGTTCCTGCATTGCTGGCTGATCGCAGCCCTTGGCGCACTGTGGATGTTCGGCACCTGGTTCGACCATTATGGCCTCCCGGTCATGCTGCCGGCCGCCTGCTGCGCCGCAGCCTTCTTCGACAGGCACCCACGCGGCCGGGCCATCGCCTTGTCCATGCTTGCCTTCGTGGCGCTGGCCGGGCAGTTGCTACTGGTCCAGAAGCGCCTTGAGCGAGGAACTGCTGAACAGGTCCAGCGGATCGCTGATGCTATCGGGCAGGGGAACGGCTGCCTGTTCGTCTATTCGGGCCCGACAATCTTTTACCCGATCACCGGCCGATGCCCTCCAAGCAAATATATCTTTCCCAGCCACCTCCATCGCCTTCGCGAAGAGGGTGCAACGGGTATTTCCCAGACGGATGAAGCAGGCCGAATTTTACGGAACGCGCCCAGGATCGTCATGCTGCTCGACGCATATCAGGGAGAGAACCCTGCCGTGCGGCGACTGGTGGCAACGCAGCTTGCCCGCAGCTATGGCCTTACGGCTTCATTGCCTTTGGGCAAACACAGGGTCCGCATCTTCAGCGCACGACAGGTGCCGTATAGCGTTCCGCGATCAAGCGCGAACAAGGCCATGTAGGCGCGCATACTCCGGCACCTTTAACTCCGTGCAGGCCGCAACATAAGCGGCGGACCTTCGGCTCCGATCCGAATCGATAAATCCCGCCGGCAGGCCGTCCGAACCAATTTTCATCTCGAACGCACCCGGATCACTGCGCTTCGTGCGCTCGATAACCACATAGATATCAGCGAGTTGGTCACTCATCGGTCAATCCTTTGGATCGCGTCTGTGCTGATTTTCCAGCGACAAGAAATTGGCAGGACAGGAAAGTATAACGGCGCAGCGACAGCCGCAAGCGTCGCCTTTGGTTCGCAGCCCCTAGGCGCAGCAGCTCTGTGGAGAGCACGGGCGCGTTATCCGGCGCGCGCGTCTCTCGCTTCGGGCGAAGACGTTTCACACATTGAATGAACACTACCCGACCCTGAACAGCAAAGCGTTCGAAATTGAACCCTGGTTCGATGACCCTGCTGAATTGGGCTTCGCGCTCTACCGCGAACTGTTCTCACTGAATATTTTCGAGCCGCGGGACGTGCGGTCCTATTGGGTGAATGATGTCGAGAACCGCTCAGGCGCGAGAGCGCAGGAATTCCAGAACTTCGCCGGTATGCTGGCGCTGGATCACCAGCGAGGCCGCGGCATAGATGAGGCCGCCCAGCGCCGCCATCATGCCGATCCGCAGCCACAGGGAATCAACCGGAACCTTGTCGATCGCCAGCGCCACCACCGGCAGCATCAGGCAGGCGGCAAGCACCGGCCGTCCGACATCGCTCAAGAACGGCAGGTCGAACCGGCCAAGCAGCCGGCGGGGGAACAGCAGATAGCCGCATATGAACAGGACAAAGTTGACCAGGGTCAGCGTCAGGCTGACCATCACCAGCGATTGCGTGAATTGCGACACCATCACGATCGTGACCGGCACGACCGCCAGCACCGCCAAGGCCCAGTAGAAGGGCCACTGATATTTCCCCTTGGCCAGGATCAGACCGATATTGATATTGGCTCCCGAACGAAACAGCACACCCACCGCCAATATCTGCACGATCGGCACCACCGGATCCCATTGGGGACCGAGCAGGGCTGGTACGACCAGCGGCGCGGTCACCGCGAGGCCCAGCAACAGCGGCGCATTGATCGACACCAACAGGCGCAGGCCCTTGCGATATCCCTTCAGCAGCTTGTCATTATCGTCCTTGACCTTGGCAAAGATCGGGAAGGACACTTGGGTCAGAATGGGGTTGATGCGCTGGAACGGCTGCATGGCCAGATTGAACGCCAGATTATAATATCCAAGCGCGGCAGGCCCCAGAAAGGCCCCCACGGCCAATTGGTCGACACGGGAGTTGAGCGCGGCAATCAGGGACGCGCCGACACGATAACCGCCAAATCGCAGCAGTTCGCCGATCTCGCTGATCGGCCCCAAGCCGCCGGGCAGCCAATGGCGGCGGATGGCAACGGCCCACAGGCAGATGTTCATGGCGATCTGCGTGCCCAGATGGGCAAATACCAGCGCCCAGGCGCCGTAGCCTTCAACCGCCAGCCAGACCGCCACCACCAGCCCCACCAGATTGGAGCCGATGCGAAACAGCGCCAGTTGCCGCAACAACAGCTCGCGGCGCATCAGGGCGTCGAACTGCACCACAAACGCCCCGATCAACAGCATCAGGCCCATGACACGGGCCATTTCGGCCAGATCCACCGTGACGAAACCGCGATCGAGCAAGGGCGCTGTCAGGAAGAGCAGGCTATATATCGCCGTGCCAACCGTTACGTTCACCCAGTATAGCGTCGATAATTGGCGCCGGCTGGTTTCGCGGTTCACCACCAGCGCATCGGAAAAACCGGTCTTGATGAAGACATTGCAGAGTTCAAGGATCACCATCAGCAAAGCCACCGCGCCAAAATCCGCGGGCTTCAGATAGCGCGCCAGAACCGACACCTGCGCGACGCTGACGAGCGCGGTGGTGATGGATGCCGCCGTCGTCCATTTGGCGGCCGCCGTTGCCTGACGAGTGAGACTGACGGCCATCAGGGCGAGCCCGCGCCGCCGCGGAACAGCGTCAGTTATTCGGCCGGGGGGGCGCTCATCGGAACCTCCGTCTTGGTCTGGGCGACACTTGCCCAACCTCCCAAAATCGTCAACGGCGATTCAGGGGGGCCCCAATGCGCCCGTCTCTCATTCCGCCCGGCTGGTGGCTTGGGAGCGGGCGAGACGGCGGCCTATCCTGGGTCAAAGCTGCCGTTGAGAAAACGCAACCGTCTTCCTTGCGAAGGTGTACGGTTTCTGGAGGTTGGTTGGAGCGAGATGGTGTAAGCAGAGGCTTGGCGTGGCTAGGGAGTCGCGGGACATGCCGG